>DASVNS010000155.1:0-7351 GCA_036383735.1 Phenylobacterium sp.
CTGGGCCTCGCCCTCGGCGGTCAGGTCCACGTCCACCCAGCCCGTGAAGCGGTCTTCCAGGTTCCACTGGCTCTGGCCGTGACGCAGCAGGATCAGGGTGGGCAAGGCAGAGCTCCTTCGTGGGAGGCTTCGGCTAGGGCATGGTGAGGAGGACAGTCAAGCAGGGAGCGGTGCGGGGTGATCATTCTGGAGCGCATTTTCAACGCCGGCGCCGAGACCATTCGCCTGGAAGTCGATCAGCCAAAGCCCGACGGGGACGACTTCCGTTGTGACTTTCGGCTACAGGGTGCAGGCTTGACGCTCGACGCTCACGGAATGGGCGTAGATGGCGTTCAAGCGCTGCTGCTCACTCTGCAACGCGTGCATATCGACCTGCTTGCTTACCGTCGCGATACCGGCCTCCAGATTGAATGGCTGGAAATGCGCGATCTCGGCCTGCCTCTCCCCCCCAATGTGACAGCAGTCGACTTCGACCAGGTGGCGGGTTAGCGGCGCGGCGAAAGACCCGCTATAGCGTGCCGATGCTGGACCGCTTCTACCTGCCGTTGCTGGCTCTGGCCGCCGCCGCCGCGATCGCGCTGGCGCTGGTATGGCCACAAGGCTTGGGCGATCGCTCGCCAGCGCCGTTCGGCCATGAGCCGGCGCAGCGGACGGCCGCCTCGCAAGCCGCCATGCGTCGCGAGACGGAAGCCGCACAGCGCCGGGTGGATCAGGCGCGGCAGGCCGTTCGCAACATCCAGAACCAGGCGATCGCCCCGTCCCAATGAAGCATCTGGCTCAATGAAGCATCTGGCGCCATGACCCTGAAGGACACCATCGCCGTCGGGCGCCGCGTGCTGGACACCGAGGCCGAGGCGCTCACGCGGATGGCCGGCGAGTTGGGCGAGCCCTTCGCCCAGGCCGTCGAGGCGCTGTTCACCGCCCGTGGCCGGATCGTCTGCACCGGCATGGGCAAGTCGGGCCACGTGGCGCGCAAGATCGCCGCCACGCTCGCCTCGACCGGCTCGGCCGCCATGTTCGTCCACCCCAGCGAAGCCAGCCACGGCGACCTCGGGATGATCGGGGCCGACGACGTGGTCCTGGCGCTCAGCAAGACGGGCGAGACCCGCGAGCTGGCCGACGTGATCGCCTATGCCGCCCGCTTCGCCATCCCGCTGATCGCACTGACCGCCGCCGCGGAAGGGACGCTGGCGCGCGCCTCCGACGTCGTCCTGCTGCTGCCCGACGCGGCCGAAGCCACCGACGCGGTGAACGCGCCGACCACCTCGACGACGCTGCAGATGGCCATGGGCGACGCCCTGGCCGTGGCGCTGCTCGAGCGGCGGGGATTCCAGCCACGGGACTTCAAGGTCCTGCACCCGGGCGGCAAGCTGGGCGCCATGCTGCGCACCGCGGCCGACCTGATGCATGGCCGCGACGAGCTGCCGCTGGTCTGGCCCGACACCCCCATGCACCAGGCGCTGCTGGTGATGACGCAGAAGCGCTGGGGGATCGTCGGCGTGGTGGATGCGAACGGTCGCCTCGTGGGCGCCATCACCGACGGCGACCTGCGCCGCCATATCGATGGCCTGATGGCGCACACCGCCGGCCAGGTGATGACGGCGGGGCCGAAGAAGACCGCGCCGCCCGGCATGCTGGCCGGCGAGGCCCTGGCCCTGATGAGCGATCCACCGCCCGCGGTCACCGTGCTTTTCGTGGTCGATGACGGCAAGCCGGTGGGCATCCTGCACGTCCACGACCTGCTGCGCGCCGGGGTGATGTAGCCGCCCACAACCCGGACACATTGCCGGCGTTAAGGCTTAGGCAGTGGCGTGCGGCCTATCGGGTCGGGTAGATACGCGCCGAAACGCCGCACCTCCTGGAGTCCCGATGCTGCCAGTCCCCCGCGCCGACCTTTCCGCCAACACCTGGGATTACGAAGTCACACCGCTGGTGAAGTCGACCGGCTTTCGGGAATACGACGCGCGCTGGCTGTTCGGGCCGGAAATCAACCTGTTGGGCATCCAGGCGCTGGGCCTGGGCCTGGGTACGCTGATCCACGAGATGGGCCAGAAGCGGATCGTGGTCGGGCACGACTACCGATCCTATTCGCTGTCCATCAAACAGGCCCTGACGATCGGCCTGATGGCCGCCGGCTGCGAGGTGCTGGACATCGGCCTGGCGGTCTCGCCGATGGCCTATTTCGCGCAGTTCGACCTGGACGCGCCCTGCGTCGCCATGGTCACCGCCAGCCACAACGAGAACGGCTGGACCGGCGTGAAGATGGGGGCGCAACGCCCACTCACCTTCGGCCCCGACGAGATGGGCCGGCTGAAGGAGATCGTGCTGGAAGGCAAATGGTCCCAGCGGCCAGGCGGCTCGCTGGCTCACATCGGCGGCGTGGCCGAACGCTACATCAAGGACGCCGCCGGACGGGTCAGCCTGAAGCGGCCGTTGGTCGTGGTCGCCGCCTGCGGCAACGGCACGGCCGGCGCCTTCGCGCCGCAGGCGCTGCGCGACATGGGCGTGGCGACGCTGATCGAGATGGACTGCGACCTCGACTACAACTTCCCCCGCTACAATCCGAACCCCGAAGACAGCGTGATGCTCCACGCCATGGCCGAGACGGTGAAGATCCACAACGCCGACCTGGCCCTGGGTTTCGACGGCGACGGCGACCGCTGCGGGGTGGTGGACGACGAGGGCGAGGAGATCTTCGCCGACAAGATCGGCCTGATGCTGGCCCGCGACCTATCCGAACTTCACAAGGACGCCACGTTTGTCGTGGACGTGAAGTCCACCGGCCTGTTCGCCACCGACGAGGTGCTGAAGAAGAACGGCGCCAAGACGGTCTACTGGAAGACCGGCCACAGTTATATCAAGCGCAAGACGGCCGAACTGGGCGCCTTGGCCGGCTTCGAGAAGAGCGGGCACTTCTTCATGAACCCGCCGATCGGCCGCGGCTACGACGACGGTCTGGTGGCCGCCGCGGCGATCCTGGCCATGCTGGACCGCAACCCGGACAAGAAGCTCAGCGATCTGAAGAAGGCCCTGCCGGTGGCCTACACCTCGCTGACCATGAGCCCGCACTGCGCCGACGAGGAGAAGTACGGCATCGTCGACGACGTGGTGGCCGAGTACACCGCGCTCGCCAATGCCGGCGGGACCATCCTGGGCCGCAAGATCGTCGATCTGATCACCGTCAACGGCGTGCGCGTCGCGCTGGAAGACGGCTCCTGGGTGCTGGTCCGCGCCTCGTCCAACAAGCCGGAGATCGTCGTGGTCGTCGAGAGCACCCAGTCCGACGACGATATGCGCCGCCTGTTCCGCGAGGAGGTGAAGCCGCGCCTCGCGAAACGCCCACAGGTGGGCGCCTACAACCAAGAGATCTGATCGCGGCGCAGTTTTTGCTGCACCGCGGTACGAGTGTCGTTGCGACCGCTTTTCGCGCGTGATGAAAAGCGCCTTCCAGGGAGTTTCTGAATGCGCGTGGCGATGATCGGGACGGGCTATGTGGGCCTGGTGAGCGGCGCCTGCTTCGCCGACTTCGGGCACACCGTGACCTGCATCGACAAGGACGCGTCGAAGATCGAGCAGCTGCGGAGCGGCGGCATTCCGATCTATGAGCCCGGCCTGGACCAACTGGTCGCCAGCAACGTTCGCGCCGGGCGCCTGTTCTTCGACACCGACTGCGCCCAGGCTGTGCGCGAGGCCGACGCCGTGTTCATCGGAGTGGGCACGCCGTCGCGCCGCGGCGACGGGTATGCGGACCTCTCCTACGTCTATGCGGCTGCCGAGGAGATCGCCGGCTATGTGGACGGCTTCACCCTCGTGGTGACCAAATCGACCGTCCCCGTGGGCACCGGCGACGAGATCGAGGCGATCTTCAAGCGGGTGCGGCCGGACGCCGACGTCGCTGTCGTCTCCAACCCGGAGTTCCTCCGCGAGGGCGCCGCCATCGAAGACTTCAAGCGCCCCGATCGGGTGGTCGTCGGCACTCAGGACGAGCGCGCCCAGACCATCATGCGCGAGCTGTATCGCCCGCTGTACCTGAACGAGACGCCGATCCTGTTCACCAGCCGGCGCACCAGCGAGTTGATCAAGTACGCGGCCAACGCCTACCTCGCGCTCAAGATCACCTACATCAACGAGATGGCCGACCTCTGCGAGGCGGTAGGCGCCGACGTGCAGCAGGTCGCCAAGGGCATCGGGCTGGACGGCCGCATCGGCGGCAAGTTCCTCAATGCGGGGCCGGGCTACGGCGGGTCGTGCTTTCCCAAGGACACCATCGCCCTCGTCCGCACGGCGCGGGACGCAGGCTCGCCCGTGGAACTGGTCGAAACGACAGTCAAGGTCAACGACGAGCGCAAGCGCGCCATGGCCCGCAAGGTCATCAAGGCGCTGGGCGGCGATATGAAGGACAAGACCGTCGGCATCCTCGGTCTCACGTTCAAGCCCAACACCGACGACATGCGCGACGCGCCGTCGCTCGCCATCGTCCCGGCGCTGCAGGACAAGGGGGCCAGGATCCAGGCGTTCGACCCGGAGGGCCACGAGGCGCGCAAGCTGCTGACCGGGGTCGACTTCAAGGACGACCCCTACGCGGTGGCCGCGGGCGCCGACGTGCTGGTGATCATCACCGAGTGGGACCAGTTCCGGGCGCTCGACCTGGACCGCATCAAGCTCATCATGAACAAGCCGGTGCTGGTCGACCTGCGCAACATCTACAAGCCTGCCGACATGCAGGCGCGCGGCTTCGAGTACTCCAGCATCGGTCGTCCCTGACCTGCCTCGGCGGCCTAGAAACCCATCGGGATCCGCAGGAACGCCTCGGCGATCCAGACGGCGCCGGCCCAGAACGCGGCGCCCAGAAGCGCCACGAAGGCGAGACACGCGATCGAGCGAGCGGGACGCTGCGCTTGCCGCGCCAGACCGAAACCGACCATTTCGCGACGCATAAGCTCCTCCCAGAGCCTGCATTCACCTCCGACCGGGTCGCACCGATCGGACTGTGGCAATACTGACACAGTCCCTGGACGCTCGCCAGCTTGCCGCGATCAAACTAACGGCATGCCGCCTCGCCCCCTGAGCCGGCTTCGCGCTATGCGGCCGCTTTCTTCACCGCGCCGGCGATTTCCTTGATCACCTGATTGACCAGCGTCTCGTCGTCGGCCTCGGCCATGATGCGGATCAGCGGCTCGGTGCCGGAGGCCCGGACCACCAGCCGGCCGGTCCCGTTCAGGCGCTGTTCGGCGTCGGCCATGACGGCCTTGACCTGATCGTTCTCCAGCGGCTTGCCGCCGGCGAACCGCACGTTCTCCAGCTTCTGCGGCACGGGCTCGAACTGGCGGGCGAGCGCGCTCATCGGCTGGTCACTCTCCTTGAGCACCGCCAGCACCTGCAGCGCCGCCAGCAAGCCGTCGCCCGTGGTGGAGAAGTCGGAGAGGATCAGGTGCCCCGACTGTTCGCCGCCGACGTTGAAGTCGCCCTGGCGCATGCGAGCCATCACATAGCGGTCGCCGACCTGGGTCCGCTCGAGCTTCAGCTTGCGGCTGGCCAGGAAGCGTTCGAGCCCCAGGTTGGACATCACGGTCGCCACGACGCCGCCGCCGCGCAGTTTGTCGCGGCGCGCCCAGTCGCCGGCGATCAGCGCCATGATCTGATCCCCGTCGACGACCAGGCCCCGCTCATCGCAGATCACCAGGCGGTCGGCGTCGCCGTCGAGCGCGATGCCGATGTCGGCGCGGTACTCCTTGACCGCCTTCTGCATGGCGGCCGGGTGGGTCGAGCCACACTCCTGGTTGATGTTGAAGCCGTTGGGCTCCACGCCCACCCGGATCACCTCGGCGCCCAGTTCGTAGAGCGCTTCCGGCGCAACCTTGTAAGCGGCGCCGTTGGCGCAATCGATGACGATCCGCATTCCCGAGAGATTCAGCCGGCGCGGGAAGGTGGCCTTGGCGATCTCGACGTAGCGGGCCTGGCTGTCGTCGATCCGCTGCACGCGGCCCAGCGCCGAGGGCTCCGCCAGGTTCTGCTGCAGGCCCTCGTCCATCAGGGCCTCGATCTCGAGCTCCTTCTCGTCCGAAAGCTTGTAGCCGTCGGGGCCGAACAGCTTGATGCCGTTGTCGGAGAAGGCGTTGTGCGAGGCCGAAATCATCACGCCCAGGTCGGCGCGCAGGCTGCGGGTCATCATCGCCACGCCCGGGGTCGGCAGCGGCCCGAACAGCCGCACGTCCATGCCGACGCTGGTGAAGCCCGCCACGAGCGCCGGCTCGATCATGTAGCCGGACAGGCGGGTATCCTTGCCGATCACCACCAAGTGGCGCCGCTCGTCGCCCGACATGAACATCTTGCCCGCCGCCATGCCGACCCGCAGGGCGACCTCCGCGGTCATGGGATGGCGGTTGGCCTCGCCCCGGATGCCGTCGGTGCCGAAGTAGGCGCGCTTGCTCATGAGAATGCTCGTCGGAAGTGGTCGGGAAACGATCCGAAACAGAGTTTTAGTCGCTGCCAGCCTGGCTGATGGTAAAGCCCCGCAGCACTGGCGAAACCGCAGTGGATTCGCCTTACCACAGAAGGACGTCTCGGCCACATGTGCGGCATCATCGGGATCGTCGGGACCAAGCCCGTTCAGGAGCGGCTGATCGAGAGCCTGAAGCGGCTCGAATACCGTGGCTACGACTCCGCCGGGGTCGCCGCACTGGCGGACGGCAAGGTCCAGCGTCGCCGCGCCCAGGGCAAGATCCGGGCGCTGGAGGACGTACTGACCGCCGAGCCGCTGACCGCCGCGACCGGCATCGGCCATACGCGGTGGGCGACCCACGGCGCGCCGTCGCTGCGTAACGCCCACCCGCACACCCACGGCCGGGTGACCCTGGTGCACAACGGCATCATCGAGAACTACGCCGAGCTGCGCGAGCGGCTGAAGGCGGCGGGCCGCGCGTTCGAGAGCGACACCGACACGGAGGTCATCGCGGCCCTGCTGGATAGCGAACTGGCCGCCGGCCGGCCGCCGGTGGAGGCGCTGAAGGCCACGCTGGACCAGCTGAGCGGGGCCTATGCGCTTGGCGTGCTCATCGAGGGCGAGGACGGCCTGATCATGGGTGCGCGCCGCGGCAGCCCCCTGGTGGTGGGCCACGGCGACGGCGAGATGTTCATCGGCTCCGACGCCCTGGCGGTCGGCCCCTTCACCAACCGCGTGAGCTACCTGGAAGAAGGGGATTTCGTCGCGATCACGCATGGCGAGGCGAAGATCTTCGACCATGCCGGCCGGCCCGTGGAACGCGCCGCCCGCACGGTGCCGGCCTCGGCGGCGCTGGTGGAGAAGGGCAACTACCGCCACTTCATGGAGAAGGAAATCCACGACCAGCCG
>DASVNS010000156.1:0-3045 GCA_036383735.1 Phenylobacterium sp.
GTACGACCTGACGGTGCGATCGGGCCCCAGCTTCACCAGCCGCCGGGAAGAAGCGGCGAACCAGATGATGGAGCTGATGCGGGCCTATCCGCCCGCGGCCCCGCTGATCGGCGACCTGCTGGCGCGGAACCTGGACTGGCCAGGGGCGGACGAGATCGCCAAACGGCTCTCGGCGCTGCTGCCCGTGCAGGTGAAGGGCGTCGGGCCGGAGGTGGAACAGGCTAAGGCGCAGCTGGGTCAACTCGCCCAGGCGCTAGCGGCGGCGAAGGCGGAGATCGCTAGCCTGAAGCAGGACCGCGCGCATGAGGCGCGGAAGCTGGAGATCGAGGCCTTCGAAGCCGAGACGAACCGGCTGAAGGCGACGCCGCGCTGACAGATGCGACTTGCCGTTCTTTGTTTGTTCTGGAACAGTGACCATTGACAGATAAATCCTTCAGAGGGTTCGGCGTGCCGGAGACGGCCAGTCAACGCAAAGGAGCACTTCCGACGCGGTATTCCGACGTGGCGGTCTCGCGCGCGCCGGGATTGCTGCCCGCCCGCAGCCTCGATGACTATGCGAATTGGTCGCAAACCGCGCGTCCGGCGAAGGAACGGGTGGGCGGCGCCGACATCTTCATCGGCGGCGGTGCGGACGATCGCAAGCTCCCGTTCCTGCCGCCCGGTGTGCTGATCGATAAGGGCGTCATGCGCGACTACGCCGATCGCTATCGCGCCGACACCGGACAGCCGGCCGGAACCTGGACCAATGTCACGGCCAATCCTCGTCAGGTCGGGTTTGCGGACCTGGTCGCGGCGATCGGCGGCAAGCCTTCTGAACTCCCGGTCAACGAGGCCAGACGGGGGGAGACCGTGCATGCGGGTCATGAGGATGTCGACGCCATGATGCGGACGGGTCCTCGGGCGATCCTGGATCGAAGCCGCAGCCTGCCGAGACTGGACGACCGCATGCCAACGCCGCAATGGATGGCGGGACGCAACGATCAGTTTGCGCGGAAGGGCCGCTAGTACGGATGGAGAACTGGGCGCCGCTGTCGAGGTTGTTCGCGCTGCTCGGCGGGACCGCCGGAATGGGTCTCGATCTGCTGACGAGTGTGGATTGGTACCTGAACTGGGGCCGTATCCTCCTGTTCGGCGCACTGCCGGCCGCTGTGCTGGCGTTTCCGGTCTATATGACAGCCTTGCTGCACGGCCGCCAGCGTGGCGTGCGCGCGGCGCTCGTACCCGTCGGACTCATGTTGCTCTACACGCTGGCGGTCGCGGTGGGCAGCCGCTGGCTGGCCGACCACGGCGAGCTTTACACGTTCATCATGTTCTTCGCGTGGGGCTTTGTAGTCTGGCTGTGGCTGCCGGTGGCGCTGCTGGCCGTGTGGCTGGGCGGCTGGCGGCGACGTGTGGTGCTGGCCCGCTATTGGGCGAAGAAAACGACCGTAGCCGAGACGAGCGGAACGCCCGGGTCGCAGTAGAGGTCTGCCGCTGCGCCGGTCCCTCAGCGGGGGCTTGCAGGTGATGAATTCCCCGGGGCAGGGCGCTGGGTGAAGTTCCGCGGGGCGGAGCTGCGGATTGCGCCGCCGCCCTGGGTGCTCGCCGAGATGACGAAGATCCACCGCGCCCCCGGGATGGCGGCGCCAGAACCCAAAGGACATCCATGCAAAACGAAGACCTCATCGCCGCAGGCGACGATCCCGCGCGCGCCTATGACGACCCGGACGCGGATGCGGCGGAAGCCGATGGCCTGGAGGCCGAGCCGGAGATGTTCGACCTCGAAGTGGACGGCCAGGTTCACAGCCTGCCGATCGCGCTGAAAGGCGCGGTGCTGCGCCACGCGGACTATACCCGCAAGACCCAGGAATTGGCTGAACACCGGCGCGCCGTGGAGGCCGAGCGGCACGCCCTGGCGCAGGATCGCCGCGCCGCGCAGGACGCGACCGGCGACCGGGCGACCCTGATGGCGCTGGAGCGGCAGCTCGAGGCCTACGAGGACGTCGACTGGCAGGCGTTTGCCCACGAGGATCCGGATCAGGCGCAGGCGCTCTGGGAGACCTTCCAGGAGACGCAGGCGCAGCGCGACCGGTTCGCGTATGCGCTGTCGCACCACGAGAGCCGCGAGGAGATGCGCAAGGCGCGGGAGGCGGCCGAGGCGATGGCGGCCACCGGGGCCAAGCTGCGCGACGAGATCGATGGCTGGTCGCCCGAGGTGGCCTCCAAGCTGGTGGAGTACGCCCAGGTGTTCGGCGTCACGATGGAAGAACTGTCGCAGGCGGCCGACCCGCGCCTGTGGAAGCTGCTGCACAAAGCATGGCGCGCCGACCAATCCACGATGCAGGACGCAGGGGCCCAGGCGATCGCGGTGCGACCGGCTGTGACCGTCGCGGGCGGCGGGGCAGGGGGCGGCGGCATGCGCGACGAGCTCGGCACCAGGGAATGGATGCGCCGGCGCAACGAACAGATGGCGCGCGGGCGTTGAACCTCGGACGCCCCCGCTAGCCTGACCCCTTCATCTGACGACGCACGCCTCCTGGCCGAGCGGACATTCCGCGACCGAGCGGGAGCAGGACGTGCGTCGGAATCCAACTTTCGCCGCCGGCGATCCCGCCAGCAGCCGAGCACGCGCGTCCTTCGCGCCTCGGACGCCTTCGCGCGGCTTCCCACTCACATTTCCAAAGGACGACCATGGCCAATACCATCCTGACCGCCACCGCGGTGACGCGGGAGGCGCTGCGCGTGCTCCACCAGAAGCTCAATTTCGTGGGCACGATCACGCGAGACTATGACGACCGCTTCGCCCAGTCGGGCGCCAAGATCGGCGACACGCTGAAGATCCGCCTGCCCAACCAGTACAAGGTGCGGACAGGCGCCGCCCTCAGCACCAACCCGCCCGACCTCGACACCACGGAGTCGAGCGTGGACCTGAAGGTGCAAACCCAGAAGGGCGTCGACCTGAACTTCACTTCGGTCGACCTGACGCTGAACCTGGACGACTTCTCCGAGCGCATCCTGGAGCCCGCCATGAGCGTGCTGGCCGCCAATATCGAGGCGGACGCCATG
>DASVNS010000157.1:0-22966 GCA_036383735.1 Phenylobacterium sp.
GGTGAACCGCACCTCGCGCAAGTCGATCCGCCTGCTGGGAACCGTGGGCGAGCCGATCAACCCGGAGGCCTGGCTCTGGTATCACCGCGTGGTCGGGGAGGCGCGCTGCCCGATCGTCGACACCTGGTGGCAGACCGAGACAGGCGCCTGCCTGATGAGCCCGCTGCCGGGCGCCCACGCGCTCAAGCCCGGCTCCTGCGCCAAGCCGCTGCCCGGCGTGAAGCCGATGCTGGTGGACGCCGAGGGCCTGGAGCTGACCGGGGCGATCAGCGGCAACCTGTGCATCACCGACAGCTGGCCCGGCCAGATGCGCACCGTCTACGGCGACCACCAGCGCTTCATCGACACCTATTTCACCGCCTATCCCGGCAAGTACTTCACCGGCGACGGCGCCCGCCGCGACGCGGACGGCTATTACTGGATCACCGGCCGGGTGGACGACCTGCTTTGATGCGGTCCTGGCCCAGCCGAGATCCTCGGAACTGAAGCCGCGCGGACGGCCGCTCGGAGGGCCAGATGGCTCGGCGGCGGCTAACGCCAACTCGTCGGTTCCGGAACCCTGGTGGGATGGGTCCGGTTGATCAGAAGATGAAGTCGCCCGACTGCAGCGAGGTCACTTGGCCGACCAGGGTGATCTCGAAGTCGGCGATGCGGTCGCCGTTGACGTCGCCCTGGATGATCGTGCGGTCGTCCGACGTTCCGGCGGGGTCGACCAGCTGGTAGCGAACCTGGCCAAGCTGGCCGGAAAAGGCGGCTTGGCCGACGAACGTGAAGGCCTCGTTGCTTGTCGAGCCCGCCTGGGCGTCGATCGTCGCGAGGTCGATCCGGTCCAGGCCCTGTACGAAGTCGAGCACGCGGTCCGGCGCGCTGACGGAGCTGTCTGCGGTCGTATCGAAGTCGAACGTGTCCGCCCCGGCTCCTCCGGTGAGGGTATCGGCGCCGGTGCTGCCGGCCAGGGTGTCGGCCCCGTCGCCGCCGTCGATGACGTCGTTGCCGCCACGGCCATAGAGACCGTCGTTGTCGGCGTCCCCCTGCAGGGTGTCGTGACCGGAGCCCGCGTCGATGACGTCATTGCCGCCGCCGCCGGAGATCTGGTCGGCCGCCGTCGTGCCGATGATCTGGTTGTTGAGCCCGTTACCGACGCCCTTGAGTCCGGTCGATCCCAAGAGGGTGAGGTGTTCGACGTTGTCGGTAAGCGTGTAGGTCGCGAGCGTGCTGAACACCCTGTCGACACCCTCGCCCGTCGCCTCGACGACCCGGTCGCCGGTGTTGTCGACGTAGTAGATGTCGTCGCCGCCGCCGCCGGTCATCGTGTCCGCGCCAGTCCCGCCATCGAGGCGGTCAGCCCCGGAGCCGCCTTCGAGCTGATCGTCGCCCGCCCCGCCGTTCAGGGTGTCGGCCCCGTCCAGGCCCCGGAGGATCTCACTCTCCGAACCGCCGGTCAGGTTGTCGGCCGCGTCGGCGCCCGTGAGCGTCGGCAGCGTCGGGGGCGGGGGAGCCGGCGGGGCTGGCGGCGCAACGGTCTGTCCGGTGGTCAGGTCGATCCGAATGTCGGCGAACTGCAGGGCCTCGACGCCGACGAGACGATCGGCGCCCTCGCCGGTGACATTGTCCACGACCGTGACCACGCCGACCGCGTCCGTGGTCCAGCTGTAGTTGGCGCGGGCCCCGGCCAAGACCGCCGTGTCCGTTCCTGCGCCGCCGTCGAGGGTGTCGTTGCCGCCGCCGCCGACCAGCCGGTCGTCGCCGCGGTGACCATAGAGCGCGTTGGCCAGGGTGTTGCCGGTTATGGTGTCGGCCCCGTCGCCGGTGTGTGCGTTCTCGATCCACGCCCCGTTGGCGATCGTCAGGGTCTTGCCGGCCAGGGTGCTGGCGGCGCCGGGACGCAGGTCGACGACCGAGCTTGCGGTCACTGCCGCTGCGTTCAGCGTGTCGATGCCGCCGTCAGTGTCCTCGACGGCGGACCGGGCTGCATCGGAGGCCAGGCCGGCGTACTCGTTGGTGAACACATAGGTGTCGTTGATCGTGATTGCGTCGCCGTAGGTGGTCAGAGTGAGGGTGTCGACCGTGCCGACGTTGCCCTTCTTCCCGTCGCTCACCGTGACCGTCCAGGTCCCGCCGCTGGTCTCGCCCCAGAAGGCGTTGCTGGAGAGCTTGAAGACGAGGTTGTCGGCGGTGTCTCCGCCGTTCTTCGGTCGGTCCAGCAGGGTGCTGACCGTACCGTCCGGCGACGTCAGGGTGATCTTCAGGTCGCCGCGGTTGGGGTGGGTGATGCCGACGTCGAGCTCGACATGGTCGATGCGCACCGTGTCCGACAGGGTGAAGTTGAAGCTGACGCTCTCGGTGCTCTTGTCGGGGATGGCGGCGGACGGCGTCGACGAAACGCTGGTGTCGACTTCGTTCGCCGAGACACCGCCGGGCGTCCAGGTCTCGGCCAGGCGGACGGCCGCCTGGGCGTCGACGAGGCCGAACCCGTAGTCGTTGGAGAAATGCAGCCCGCCGCCGTTCCAGTCCTCGGCGTGGTTGTAGGCCCAGCGATACTCCTCGTATCCGGTGGGCGCGGCGCCGACGGCGCTGCCGACCCGGCGGGCCGAGAGGGCCAGGATCTCCTGCACGTCGCGCCAGCCCAGGTTCGGATTCGCGTCGAGCATCAGGGCGGCGACGCCGCTGACCATCGGCGTGGCCGCCGATGTGCCGCCGAAGTCGCTGCGGTAGTCGCTGGCCGAGATCCCGCTGGTCCCGCTGAGGTCCGTGGTGGTGATGCCGATCGAGCCGTTGCTGCTGGGCGCGACGACGAGCAGGGAGGCCCCGGGCGTGCTGTAGCTGGCGACGTAGCCCTTGTGGTCGACGGCGCCGACCGCGATCACGTGCCGATCATTGGTGAAGTTGTTGTAGTTGGTCTCCTCGCCGGCCGAGCGACCGTTGCCAGCGGCCTTGAGCACGATCGTTCCCAGGCCGCCGCGGCCCAGATCGGCCGCCTCGCGTACGCCCGCCTGAAAGCTTTGCCAGTACGCCGTGCCGCCGGAATAGTTGGCGATGAAGCTGCCGACGTAGTCCCAGCTGTTGTTGACGACATCGAAGCCGTCCATCGCGTTGATCGCGCTCAGCATGTCCGCCGGAGCGGTGGAGCGGAGCACCGGCACTCCGGTGAGGTCGGCGTCGTAGGCGACACCGACCACGCCCAGTCCGTTCTGCTCGCCCGCGATGATGCCGGCCACGGCCGTGCCGTGGATATCGCCGCTGGCCGCCCAGCTGGCGGGCAGGGCGTCGACGATGACTCCATTGATCACCAGCTGGCGGCTGGCGTCGTAGTTCCCGTCGAGGTCGACGTTTCGATAGTCGAGGCCGTCGTCGTAGACAGCGATCGAGACGCCCTGGCCCGTGTAGTCGGTCCAGACGCCCGTGACGTTGAGGTCGATGCCCGTGGTCCCACCGGTCTGGCCGGTGTTCCTCAGGTGCCACTCGGAGGCGTAAAGACCGTCTGTCGGCGCGGCCAGCGGGGTGAGTTGGAGACCGGAATCCACGCTTTCTTCAGCGCGCACGAAATCGTCACGAGCGGCGCGCCGCTCGTCAGCCATCGATCTGGTCACCGGTCGTTATCCCTCGGCGTGTCTTGAGCCGCCCCATGCCGGGTTGAGCAACCTGCGCCTTGGGAGGCAATGCGGCAAAGAAGCCGCGGACCGCCGTCGCGCCTTCGGCGCTAGAGGATCCGCGGGCGAACGGGGACAGGCGCGACGATTGTACGCAGCGACCGCATCGGTCCCGGGAACTTGCGCGAGGGACCGGCCCCCGCAGACGCGCGCTTCGAACCGAAAGCGACGTGGAGACTATCTCGAAAGATGCTGAATCGCCGGTAAGCGAACGGCCTTAATTTCCGCGGACCGCCCAAAAAGGAAGGGGGCGCGATGTGCGCCCCCTGGGAAAACGACCGGGTCAACCGGCTCAGAAGATCCACCCGATCCGGATAGGCGCTAGACGATGTAGTCGTTCCTGATGCTGACCAGCAAGTGCTGGAAAGCCGTCAGGTCGTTGTCGCCGTCTGAGAGCGTGAAGGCGAAGTCGAGATCGGAATTCAGCGTTCCAGAGGTATTCTGGACGAACCCGATGTCCACGATCTTCAGCACGTCCTGGTCGGCGGGGTCCCAAACCGTCAGGGCTCCGGTGGCATTGCTGGCGCCTCCGGCTCCGATCGCCCCATTCAGGTTGATGGCGTCACCCGTCAGTCCATTCGCGGACTGCATGATCTGGACGCTCTGGATTGCGTAAGTCTCTCCGGCGGCGTTGTAGTCGTTGGCCTCGATAATCAGCAGACCGTCGTTGTTGTCGAGCGTGAACTCCGTGTTGTACGGCGCGGGAACGTTGGCATTACCCTTGATCAGGTCCGAGTTCTGGACGTTGACGGCGCGCGTGGTCTCGTTTCCGTTCGCGTCCTTCAAGTCGAGGACCAGAACCAAGTCTTCAGAGGCTCCGATGCCGTCGAATTTAATGACGATGCCAGAGGCGCTCGTCGTCGGGTCCACCTTCTCAGTCGATGGGACATCGCCGAGGATATTCTCCTTGAAGAAGCGGAGGGTGAGCAATTCGCCCTTCTGGATCGTGTCACCGGCCACGCCGTTGGTGTCCTGGGTTGCGGAAACCCAGTCCTCGTTGATGTTGGTGACGAACTGGCCATTGTTGTACGTGGTGTCGCCAGCGACCGGCGCGCCGTCTCCGGTCCCGTTGAACCCGAAGGCGGGCACGGGTTGCGACAGGGTGTTGGCGGTGAACTGGACATAGAACCCGTCTGCCGGAGCGCCGGGGAGATCTTCGTCCAGTTCCGTCACCACGATTTGCGGATGGCCGGTGTTGCCCACCGGCTCCTTGCGCAAGAGTTCGTTGGTGTGCAGCACGTCGAAGCTGAACCCGTCGATCACGTCGTTCAGCGTGAACGTGTAGGTGTCGTTGACCTTGTCGAAGACCAGCGTGCCGCCTGCGGTGGCGTCCTGCACGCCCGCGGTGATCGGGTCCTTGTCGTAGTGGAAGCTGAAATCGAACGAGGCCGAGGTCGCGCTCTCCGCCGACCGCGTCGCCACCGCATTGGTGATGCCCGGATTCTGCGGATTGTCGACCGTGCCGGTCAGGCCGATCTGCACGTTCGCCAGGCTCGGGTTGGCATCGATGAAGTCCGAACCACCCGCTTGGCCGTCTGCGCCCAGGTCATACCCGAACGTGCCGCTGGCTGTCTGCCCGACGGCGTTCCCGAGATGCTCCGGCGTTTGAATGCCGGCCGTTCCGGGGTCCGCATCGAAGGGCGCCGTGATGGTCGGCCCGTCGTCCTGGAAGCGAGCCTGCAGGCTGATGTCGTTGTTCGTGTCGGTGGCCGTGTCGCCGTCGCCGTCGGTGCGGGTGACCGACATGAACAGGGTCCCCGCCGCGAGGCTGATCTCCTCGTCGTTGGAAGCTGTGCTGGGATGGGTCAGCGAAAGATACTGGACCGTGAAGAGCTGACCGGTGGAGGGATCCGTGCCGATGGCGAAGGCCGTGGCGCCGGTGGCCGCCGTCCCGGCGTCGTTCCCGACGCGTCCGAGCACGAGGCCGGCTGCTGCGCCGGTCCCGTTGAACAGGAAGATGTTCACGCCTGCGGTGGTGTCGAGGAGGGAGTCCGTCCCGTTGGTGACGCTCAGGGCATAGGTCAGCGGTGTGCCGGCGGGTCCGTCGGCGCCCGCCGCGCCGCCGGGGGCGGTCAGCGCGCTGCCAGCGCCTCGCGCATAGCCGATGGCGCCCGTGCCGGAGACATCGGTGTCTTCGCCGGGCGAGGGAACGCCCGCGAACAGACTCGCGATCGGGGTGGCGCCGTAGGCGATGGTCGCCCCATCGATGTCGGTGTTGGCCTGGATGCCTGGCGTTTCATCATGGGTGGCCGCGCCGGCGGCGTTGGCCACCGCCGTCACGGTCGGCCCGGCGTCCTGGAAGCGGATCAGCGAGCCGACGCTGGCCGGTGACGAGGCGGCCTGGTCGTTGTCGCCGTCGGTGTAGGTGACGGTGACCTGGACCGCCGCGGCGGCCAGCCCGACCACGTCGTTGGGCTCAAGCACGCTCTCGTCCGCCTGGGTCGTGTCCGAGTGCCTGAGGGACAGGTACTGCGCGATGTACACCTCGCCGGTGGTCGGGTTGATGGCCACGGCGAAGGCGATGGTCCCGCCGGCGCCGCCGACCCGGCCGACGACCAGGCCGTTCTCCGCGAACACGTCGATGTTGGAGCCGTTGGTGGTCTGCGCGCCGGAGAAGCCGCCGGCCGTGCCGAGGACGTAGGTCGTGCCGCTGCCGGCCGGTCCGTCGGCGCCGAAGGCGCCGCCGGTCTTGTCGACCAGGGCGACGTTGGCGCCGGAGCGGGCGAAGCCGATGGCTCCGCCGGTGTCCTTGACGCCGACGTCCGGATCGCCCGCTTGGGCCCCGAGGCCCGCGAAGCGCGAGGCGATGGTCGCGCCGCCGGTGTCGGTGTTCCCGGCCACGTCGGTGTCGGCCTGGACTGCCTCGCTTTCGTCGTGGGTGACGCTGGCGGTCGCCGACGGGGTCAGCGTCGGCGCGGTCGGGCCGTCGTCCAGGAAGTTGATGGTCAGGCTGGCGAAGTCCGGCGGGGTCGTGAAGCTGTCGCCGTCACCGTCGGTGATGGTCGCCACCACCTGGATGTAGGGTCCGCTCAGCTGTTGCAGGACCGTGTCGGGATCGCCGTCGGTCGCGTCGTTGCTTTCCTGGACGTCGTTGTTGTCCTCGGCGCCGTCGTCATGCTTGATCGCGACCTTCTGGTCGAGGGTCACCTGGCCCGTGTCGGGGTCGATGGAGACCCGGAAAACCTCGAGGTCCGCGGCGTTGTCGAAGGCCGCGCCCCCGGCATGGTTCACGTAGCCCACCAGGTCGTCCCCGACCTTGTCCAGTACGATCGCGCCGCCATCGATCGTGGCGAAGAGGCCCGTGGCCGTCCCGGCCGCGACATCCACCAGCGAATAGGCGAGCACCGTCGACTGCTGGCCGTCGGCGCCGCCATCGTCGTTGGGCGAGGTGGCGTAGGGATCGGTCTCGGTGTCGTCCGAGGCCAGGGTGGTGTCGTCGGTCTGGAGCTGCGGTGTGGCGTTGACCGACACCGTCGCGTTCGGACCGTCGTCCTTGATCTTGAAGATCGAGCTGATGTCCAGGGAGTCGCTGGCGGTGTCTCCATCGCCGTCGGTCAGTCGCACGTTGGCGAACACCGAACCGGCGGCGAGACCTTTGATGTCGTCGGCGTCATTCTCGTCGGGGTGAACGATGGCCCGCGACTGCAGGAGTGTGAGTTCGCCGGTGATCGAATCGATCGAGATGCGGAGCACCTCGGTGTCGGCCGGGTCGTCGAACGCATTCGCCGCTCCGCCGCCGTCGACGAAGCCCACGATATCGGAGCCGTCCCGGTCCAGCAGCACGGCCGCGCCGCTCGCGACGTCGACCAGGCCGCTGTTCGCCCCGTTCGGGTCCTGCAGCGAAAAGACCTTTCCGCCGTCGCCGTCCGAGCCGAAGTCCTCCGTGGTGGCCAGGCTTGTCCCGCCGTCGGAGGCGGGCGCCAGCAGGGTCGTCTCATCGACGGTGAGCGCCGGTGTGCCGTTCAGCCCCAGGTCCACGGTCGGCCCGTCGTCCTCGAAGCGCACCTGCGCGCCCACGTCATCGGTGTCGCCCGAGGCGTCGAGGATGCGGATGCCGCCCAGGTCGAAGGCGTTGGCGCCGACGTTCTTCACCAGCAACCGATCGAACACCTCGCCATCGGCGCTGCGAACGATGATCTGCATGCCGACCGTCAGGCCGGTGACCGTCGCCTTGTTGGTCGCGGCGTTCACGCCGTCTGTGCTCTGGCCGAAGGTGAAGGCGATGGCGGCGACGTTCGTGCCGCCCAGCAGCGTGCCGTCGACGGCACGCCACTCCACCGTCTGGTTGGCGGCGTTGCGGATCTCGACCGAGGCGATGTTCACCCGGTCGTTGTTGGCGTCACCCGTGGCCGAGGTGTCGAGCCCGCCGACGTAGGCGTTGCCCTGGGCGGTGTCGGCCAGGACGTCGAAGATCGAGACCTCGACGACCTGGACCGCGGCCGAGGGCGTGGTCTGCACCAGGGTGACGCCCAGGCCGTTGACCTCCACGTGGTCGCCGTACTGGATGGATTGGGTGAAGTCGGCCTCCTTGGCGCCGATCGGGACAACCATGCCGGTCACGGTGTCGAAGCGCAGCGCTTCGCCGGGGTTCACCGCCTGGTTGTTGCTGCCCAGGCTGGTGGCGCGGGTGTTCACCGAGTCGCCATAGCTCTGATTGGCCGCGCCCTGCTGGATCACGTTCTGGCCGGTGATCAGCAGCTGGATGTCGGTCGTTGCGGTCGCGTCGTTGTCGACGGCCGTCCAGGCGTTCTGGTTCGCCGGCGCGTCGTCGAAGTTGCCGAACAGCAGTTCCTGGTTGCCCGTGACGAAGAGCTTCCCGCTCAGGTCCAGGGCGTTGTCGTGGCTGGCGTTGGCGCCGTGGTCGAGCGGCGTGAACTGGACGATCCAGATCTTGGCCCCGGTCACCACGTTACTGGCGTTTTTCAGCTCATCGAGCACCAGGGCGAAGGCGACGTCGCCGTTGCCCAACTTGCCCAGCACGATGTTGTTGTTGGTGTCGGTGTAGAGCGAGATCGCGTCGCCGTTGACGGTCGAGAGGCCGCTGGGCGACCCGTTCAGGGCGTTGCCCAGGGCGTCCGTGAACTTCAGGTCGTTCAGGCCCGCGCCGTTGTTGACCGTGATCACCTGGGCGGTCGCCTGACCGCCGCCGTTGACGCTGGCCGGCGGGGTCAGGTTCAGCCCGCCCGCCGTGAACAGACGATTGTAGAGCGCCAGCGCATTGGTCTGCAGCGCGCTTAGATTCGCGACGTCCTGGTCATTGTTGTCTTCCGTAGCCGTTGCTGGCGTCGGGGATACTTGCAGGCCATCGCTCTCGTCGTGCGTGACCGACCCCGTGACCGTGATCAGATTCTCATTGTTCGTAGGCATAGCCCCTGCTCCCGTCCGGTGGTCCCGGACCCTGGTGTCGGCACGCGTCTTGGCTCGGCGGCCTCGCAGGGCGCCGCGGCGCTAGAGCGATGCAGTGATGGATTTGCGGCGATCAACTCGGCGCCTGGGCCCAGCCCATCGGCTGCGCGCAGGCGCTATGGCCTCATACGAGGCGGCCGTCGCCCGTGACACGCGCGATGCCGAACCTCGGGAAGCAGCAGCAGCGGCGGCATACAGCACCCTCAGCACAAACTCCGGCAAACGGCGCGCTCGATCGCTCAGGGTGGAGCCGCTACAAGCGGTCGCCCAGCGTTTGCCAACCTATAGCTTCAGGATCCAACATCTCGCAGGCCGTTGCGGCAAAATGCGGCGCAACAAGCTTAAGCATTCGTTCGATTAAAAGTATCGAAGAACTTAGCAATTGTTGGGATGCTGAAGCGAACAACCCAGATGTAAAATTAATAAACTAAACAGCTAATTTTTCAATATCTATGTAGATATCATAAGACGCAAAAATATCATTTTATGTATTCCCGTATTGGTTGCGAGATCTACTCGATATACTGTGCCGCAAGCGGATGTGGTCCCAATATGATGACATGTCTGGACCACGTGGAATTCACTGGCACAACCGCTGCGGAGCATGAGACCGTGCAGCGCACGGGATGGCCGATCCTCACCGAGGTCCAGGCGTTGCTCAGCGAAAACCCCGGAGCGCGCTTCGATCTCCTACGTGGCGCAGGCCACGACGCCAGCCTTCATCATCCGGCGCGCGCCTATCACCTGCGCGCCATCGCGTTCTGGCGTGATCCGCAACGCCGTGTGGCTCTATTTCCGCTTCACGCTGCCTGACGTCGGATCTGAGCAGCGGGCGTCTGCAGCCTGCCCCGGATAACGTGTCAAAACCGCGCTGCCGGCTGCGGCGCGAAGGAGATGTCGGCGCGAAGGGGTCATCGCCGCACACCTATGGCTCGGCCATGACGCTACGATGGCGGAGCACGACGATCTGTCATGCGCCGCTGCTAAAGCGGCGGCGATGGCCTATAACCAGCTCTATTTCCTGAAGAAAGCCTACGCGATCTATCCCGGCGTGCTGCGGCCGCGGTGCGCAGCGCCGCTCGCGGCGCATTACGAACGGCGGCGGCGAACCCGGAGCGCGGCGCGGGCGGCTCTCGATGTCGCCGTGGCGCTGGGGTTTCTCGCCTGGATTCCGTGGCGCGCGGCTCAGGTGCGGCGCAAGTTCGGGCTCGACGAGGCGTGGCGGCGGCGCGCGGTTCGCATCGCCCGGGCGCGATTCGCCGATCCCAACGACCTGGCGCTCTTCCGCATCGATCAGCCTGAGATGCTTGATCGCTACATCCGCCGCTTTGAAGACGCGGCCCTGAACAAGCGGATCAACCCGCTGGGCTGGACCCGTGACTGCGCCCTGGCGGACAAGGTGCGATTTGCAGCCCGGTGCCGGGCCGCAGGTTTGCCCCACCCGGAAACGATCGCCGTTCTGGCGGACGGCCGCCTCGCGATCGAGGCGGAGCCGAAGGGACGCGATCTCCTGGTCAAGCCGGCGAACGGCGAGGGCGGCGACGGCGTCCACGTCCTGGAGGAGGTGCGCGACGCGGCCGACCTGGAGCGCCGGATCGAGCGGCTGAAGACGGGCGGCGCCTGGCTGGTCCAGACGCGGGTCCCCGGCCACGCGGAACTCAAGGACCTGAGCCTGAACGCCCTCTCCACCGTGCGGGTGGTCACCATCCTCGACGAGACCGGCGCGCCTGAAGTGGTGAGCGCCACCCTCCGCCTGGCGTCGAGGTGGGACTCCTTGGTCGACAACATGAAGGCCGGCGGCATCATCGCGGCCATCGGTCTGGAAGATGGGGTGCTTGGCGCGGGCTGGCTGGGTTATAGCGGAAAAGCCCATGCCCGCCATCCGGCCACGGGGGCGTCGATTGTGGGGCGGACGGTTCCCGACTGGGCGGCGGTCGGGGCGCTCGCCCGCCGCGCCCACGCGGAAGCCTTCGCCGACTATGCGCTGATCGGCTGGGACATCGCGCCCACCGACGCCGGCCCCTTACTGATCGAGGGCAACGCCAAGCCGGGCGTGCTGATGCCGCAGCGGGCGGCGGGCCGGGGTCTGGCCGAGGGCCGTTACGGCGAGCTGCTCGCGCATCATCTTTCCGTCGCCGAATAGTCGGACAGCCGCCTTGCAACGGCAGCTTGCCTGTCATCGGACTGCTCTAACCATCGGGCACGCGCCTAGTGGGAGCATCTCGGGATGGATCGTATACAGCGGCCGCGGACGCTCGGCCCGGCGGAGCGGGCGCTGCGCATCCTCTTCATCGCCAAGCACGCCAATTGGTGCGGGGGCTTGCATCCCGAAGATGGCAACCACGCCCTCTACCACCGCGAGATACGGCTGGCGCTGGAGGCGATCGGGGTCAATCTGCAACTGGCCGACGACTATGGAGTCCTGATCGACCCTCAGGGCGTCGATTTCGTTTTCCCGCTGCTGAACCGCGGCGGTTTCCTGAACTCCGAGATGCTGCTGCCGCTGCTGTGCGAGCGGCGGGGCGTCGCCTATCTGGGCGCAAGCCCGATCCTTCGCGGGCTTTCCGACGACAAGCACCTCGCCAAGCGCGTCGCCGTCGCGCGCGGCGTTCCCACTGCGCCTTGGGCGGTGTTCCGGCGGGGCGCGCCGCTCGAGCGGCAGGTTTGCCCGGCAGGGTCCCACTTCGTGATCAAGCCCAACGCCTCGTCGGCCAGCTGGGGCGTCAGCGACGCCTGGGACTGGGACGGCGTATCCGCCGCGGTCATGCGGCTGCACCGCGAAGGTCATGACGCCATCGTCGAGCCCTTCGTCGAGGGCCACGACATCGAAGTCTCCGTGATCACTCTGGATGGGCGGCCGTTCCTGCTGCCCACCCAGATCGTGGAACAGGACGATCCCACGCGGCTCAGGACCTATCAGGAGAAGCGCAGCCTGGTCACCGACCAAGGCTACGCCATCCGGCCGTTCGCCGACGTCGCGCGACTGGACCGGGTCGAGGATTTCGCGCGGGAGATGCTGAAGGAGTTCGTGCCGTTCGACTACGGACGCTTCGAGTTCCGGCTGGACGTGCGCACCGGCGAGGTGCGGTTCCTGGAGGTCAACCTCAACTGCAATCTCTCGTCCGCCAAGACGATCGCACTTGCGGCGGGCCAGATCGGCTGGAGCCACGCCGAGCTCGTCGAAACCATCCTGGCCGAAAGCCTGCGCCGGCAGAACATTGCGCGGGGGCGGATCGATGTCGCGGCCTGACCCATCCTTCACCGCGATCATCCTCGCCGGCCGGCGCGCCGACGTCGTCGATCCGCTCGCCGAGGCGGCGGGGGTGCGCAACAAGAGCCTCGTCCCCATCCTCGGGGCGCCATTGATCCGCTACGTAGCCGACGCCCTGGCCCTGACGCCGGGTGCGCAGGCGATCCGGGTGGTGGCCGAGGTTGGGGCCTGGCGCGATCTGCGGGCGGCGCTGTCGCATCTGGGCGACCGCGTGAGCTTCGTGGCGGCGGCGGACAATCTCGCCGACAGCGTCTACGCCGCAGCCCAGGGCCTTCAGGGCCCGATGCTCATCACCACGTCCGACAATGTGCTGCTGACGCCCGCCGCCGCGCGGCAGACGATCGATGCGGTTGCGGATGGCGCGGACGCTGCGGTCGCCCTGGCGCGGCGGGAGGCGGTGCTGGCCGCCCATCCCGATGGCCAGCGACGGTTCTATCGCTTCGCCGACGGCGCCTATTCGAACTGCAACCTCTACGCCCTGGCGGGCGTCGGCGCGACGACAGCGGCCGAGAGCTTCCGCAGCGGCGGCCAGTTCGCCAAGAAGCCGCTGCGGATGGTCGTGGCCCTGGGTCCGGTGAACCTTGTGCTGCTGCTGATGTCACGCCTGACGCTCCGCGGTGCGCTGAAGCGGGTCTCGCGCCGCTTCGGCTTGACGGTGGAGCCTGTGATCCTTGCGGACGGCGCTCATGCGATCGACGTGGACAACCCACGCACCTTCGACTGCGCCGAGGCCATTCTGAAGGCCCGCCGCGGGGCGGGCGGCGGAGAGCAGACCCAGAATGCCGTGATCGCGGCTGAGTGACGCCACTCCAGAAAATCCGAAATCGGATCGAGCTGAGATCCCTGAAGGTCAGACGTCTGACGACGTCGAAATCAGCTTTTTAGAAATCTTTTCTAGAAGTCAACGACCGGGTGACTAGGTCACTGGCTGATAAGTTCTCCATCAGACTTATTTCGTGGGAGTAACAACACGCGTGTCACTGGAGATCGGCGTCATTGATCTGACGTCGAAGCATCGCGTCTTCGCTGCATGACTCACGTATCTGGGGCGTGTTCAAAGCCGAGACGGTGGTTCGGATGGCTCTTGCGATCGCTCGCCCGCTACTGGCCGCAGCCGCGGGCGCGGCGTTTGCGGCCGTCGGAGCTCCCGCCGTCGCGGGGGACGAACGGCCGCTGGCGCTGGCGCCGGACTTCGCCGCCACATCGTTTGCCGCGCGCCGGCCGCTGAGTTTCGCCCTGTCGGATCGCCTGGAGCTCGCGATCAGCACCGGAAAGCTGAAATCGCTGGGGCAGCTGCAAAGCCGCCAGGTCGACAGGCCCGGCGGCGGCTCCCCGCCTCCGCGCGCGGCCCGAGTGGGGATCCTCCTCCGATGGTGAAGGCCAGCTCCCGGCGTGACCTGCTTGTGCGCGCCGCCGCAATGGCGGGGGCCGCCCTGTCGCCGACGTTGTGGACACCCAGCCCTGCTCGGGCGCGTACGCCCGACGATCCCTTCACCCTCGGCGTCGCATCCGGGGAGCCCACGCCCGACGGGATGGTGCTTTGGACCCGGCTTGCGCCGCGCCCCCTGGACCCGGACGGTGGCCTGGGACCGGAGCCGATCATCGTCGCCTGGGAGGTCTTCGAGGACGAGGCGCTGCGCCGGCCCGCGTTGGCCGGGCGCACCCTGGCCGTCGCCGAGGCCGCCCATGCCGTGCATGTGGAAGTCGCAGGGCTCAGCCCCGGCCGGGAGTATTGGTACCGTTTCCATGCGGCCGGCCATGCCAGCGCCGTCGGGCGCACCCGCACCGCACCGCCCGCCGACGAGGCGACGCCGCGGGTTCGTTTCGCCTTCGGCGCGTGTCAGAAATACGAGGCCGGCTTCTACCATGCGCACCGGCAGCTCGCCGCGGACGCGCCCGACCTGGTGCTGTTCCTGGGCGACTACGTCTACGAGCAGGCCGCGACCGATCGGGGCGTTCGGCGCCATCCCGAATTCGAGGCCCGCGACCTCGCCGGCTACCGGCTGCGCTACGCCGTCTACAAGAGCGATCCCAATCTCCAGGCCGCCCACGCCGTGGCGCCCTGGATGGTGATCTGGGACGATCATGAGGTGGAGAACGACTATAGCGGCGACCACGGCCGCGAGGAGGCCGACCCGGAGGCCTTCCTTGCGCGCAGGGCGGCTGCCTACCAGGCCTACTATGAGCACATGCCGCTCCGCCGCCGCAGCCGGCCGGTCGGCCCCCAGATGCTCCTTCACCGTACGCTGGATTGGGGACGCCTGGCTCAGTTCCAGTTCCTCGACACGCGCCAGCACCGCACGCCGGCGCCGCCATCCATGAGCAAGCGCCTGATCCAGGACTGCGCCGATCGCCGCGACCCGACGCGCTCCATGCTCGGGCCATCCCAGGAGGGGTGGCTGCTGGAGACGCTCTCGAACAGCCAAGCCCGCTGGAACCTGCTGGCCCAGCAGTATCTGATGGCGGAGATGTGCGTGCCGGGCGGCTGGTATTCAAGCGACGCCTGGGATGGTTTCCCGGTCTGTCGCCAGCGGATCGTGGAGCGTTGGCGGGACGCGCGCGTGAGCAATCCGGTGGCGCTGGGCGGCGATATACATACTTTTGTCGCCGGTCAGATCGGACCGCGCCGCGGAGCGCCGCCGATCGCCACCGAATTCGTCGGCGGCTCGCTCACTTCCAAGGGACGGGACAGCAGCTTGGTGCGCATGGTGAAGAACGCCAACCCGCACCTGAAATTCGCCGACAGCGCCTTTCGCGGCTATGGCCTGGTCGACCTGACGGAAAAGGCCGCGACGGTGACGTTCCGGGCGGTGAACAACGTCAAGGCGCCGGACTCGGCGGTCCACGACCTTGCCCGCTTCGTGGTGGAGGACGGCCGGGCCGGCGTGGTGAATGCTTAGTCTGATCGTCGTTGTCGCGCTGGCGCCCGTCGCGGCCATCCGGACCTGGAGCATGCCAAGTTAGGGGCGGCGAAGCGGTTCAGCGCGGCGTCCTCCGACCTTTACCGTACTCCGGTCGACCTAGCGTTGGCCCACTGGTTCGAGGTCTCACCGCGGGTGCTCGGCGGCAAATCTCCTGTCCCGGCTCTGCCGCCCGCCGCGAGGACTTCGTCGACCAGCTTCGCATAGCCATCGTTGGTCGCGCTCAGGGCGTAGTTTCGGGCGCGGTCAGCCGGTCGGACAGGCGATTGGGATGCCTGGGCGATCAAGGCGGAGGCGAGGGCGTCGGCGTCGACGCCATCGAACAGCAGGCCGTATCGACCTTCATCCAACACCTGCGTGGCGTCACCGGCCAGGCGCGAGGCGACCACGGGCGTCCCCGCCGCCAGCGCCTCGAGCAGCGCGAGGGACGAGCCCTCCCAGCGAGAGGGCAACGCAAAGACCGCAGCGTGGGCGAGCCAGGCGAAGACGTTGTCGGTCTCCCCGGCCAACAGGAAGTCGCCGCCCAGGCCGGCGCGCTCGGCCAGGCCGCGCAGCCTGGCGCATTCAGAAGCCGCCCCGCCGCCGACAATGACCAGCCGGAGCCGGCGATGACGCCGCGCGAGACCCATGGCCTCGATCAGCAGATCGAAGTTCTTCTGCGGGCGTAACCGGCCGATCCCCACAACCACCGGCGTCGTTTCCGCCAGCCATGGATGCGGCGGCGGCGCCCGCGCCAGAACGGTGGCGAGGTCGAGATCGACCCCATTCGGAAGCTCGACCGCGAGCCCGGACCGCAGCCCTCGCGCGAACAGGTCAGTTTCCCGCAGCGCGCGCCCGACCAGAACGATGCGCGCTGCGTCGCGCGTCAACATCTCCATCCATCGCAGGCGGATCGCGCTGCGCAGGCCGTCGTCCCGGACGACGGGATTGCTGATGCAATAGATGCGCGCGATGTGACTCAGCCCCTGGCAAGCGAAATAGGGCGTCCAATGGCCCATGTTGCCGACCGACATCAGGACGCCGGGCGGCCGGCCCTTGAGCCATCGGCGCAGATGCAGGGCGGCGGTTAAGCGCGATCCGGATCCGGATGAGAGCGTCTTCAGCGTGAAGGGGCCACGCGCCGCTTCGTCGTGGAAGAATCCCTCGGCGAACCCGGCGACAAGCGTGGTGGGATGGTCCTGCGCAAGACGCCCCGCGAAGTCGAGGGCGTTGCGGACGACGCCGCTCGAACGAAGATCATGGACATAGAGATAGACGTGACGCATGGCGATCTCGATCGAGGTTCGTCAAGCTAGCGCGCGATTGTTACGTCCTGATGTTAGGCCGACGCATGGCTTGCGCCGCCGCCGCCGTTGCGCGGCTTTAGGAGCTCGATATCGATGGGATACGGCGACTTTTACTTCCTGAAGAAGGCCCACGCCCTCTATCCAAGGGATACTGCGGCCGGGTGGCGCGCCGCCGGGCTCGACCCCCGCCGTGAACCATTGTCGGAGCGCTAGGCGAGCAATGGCCTCAGTGGCGATCTACAGCCCAAAGGGCGGCGTGGGGAAATCGACCTTTGCCGTCAACCTGGCATACTTGTCGGCCAATACCTCCAGGCGGCGGACTTTGCTCTGGGACATCGACGCCCAGGGGGCCGCCAGTTACCTCCTTGACGCCCAGCGCGCGCGTGAGGACGCTCGGAAAATCTTCTCGAAGGACGTCGACCCCGCGGCCCTGGCGAGCCCCAGCGTCTATGCGAACTTCACGGTCCTCGCCGCCGATCCCAGCCTTCGCCGGCTCGATGTGCAACTCGTCGAGGAGGATGCGCGTAAACGGCTGCGAAAAATCGTCCGGACGCTGGAAAAGAAGTTTGAGCGGATCATCGTGGACTGTCCGCCCGGGCTGAACGAGGTGAGCGAGCAAGTCTTCCGCGCCGTCGATCTCGTGATCATGCCGACGCCGCCGTCGAGGCTGGGCATGCGGGCCATGGAACAAGCCGTGGCCCACAGCCGCGCGCACCATCGCGACGGGCCCGAGATCCTGCCGGTCTTCTCCCTGGTCGACCTGAGGCGAAAGCTGCACCGGGATGTGATCGCAGCGCATCCGGACTGGCCTGTCGTGCCTTACGCCAGCGTGATCGAGCAGATGGGAGATCGGTGTGCGCCGCTCGGAGTCTTTGCCCCACGCCATACCGCCGCCCGCGCCTTCGCCGAGGTTTGGGCGCATGTCGAGCAACGGCTCGTCGCCATCGAGTCCACACAGTCAGACTTGCCGGGCCCTGATCTGTAGTCGGCCCTACCTGGGCGATAAGCGGGGGCTTCCGGCATACGCGGCATATGTTACCTTATGTGTTCTGGGGCGTTGGGTCGGGATGCGGCGACGATGGCTGCCGAATGCGAACTTCCAATGGCGGCTGAGGAGGCCGCGGCCGCAGGTCGGAGGGAGCAATGCGAACGGGATGCTGCTGCGCTCGCGGCAAAGTTCCGGGCGGCAGATATCGCGTGGATCGAAGCGTTCCTGGCCGACTACCTCTTCTACAACGAGCCCCTCGATCAGGTGCTCGCTAAGGCCCGTGAGTTGTCCGGGCTTCCACCTCGACCGAAGGACGCGTTCACGCGGGACGACTGAGTCAAGTCGACGTCTCGGCCACCCAGATCCTTGATCCCCTCCACCTCACATGGCGGCCCTCCGGCGCGCTCCGACGCACCGGCGTTGTGGTTCCGTCACGCGCCTTGCACGCAACGGGCGTAAAGCGACGTGGTCGCCCCCGGAGGTTTGCATGCGAAACGTGGTGACTGTCCGCCCGCAGGGACCGGCCTGGGTTCTGGAGGCGGACCTGCCGGGCTATCCCCTGACCTTCCTTTCCGGCGCCCAGGCCGAAGAGGCCGCCATCCTGCAGGCCGAGCGCCAGGCCAGCGGAGGCGCGTTCACCGAAGTGCGCCTCTTCCTCCGTGACGGCAGCCTCGCGGGCCGCTTCCTGGTCTGCGCCAACGACCGCCGTCTCCCGCTGTCTGCCGAGCTGGCGGCCTTGGAGGCCTGAGGTCCGCGTTCAGCTTTCGCGGAACCGTCACGCAACCGAGATAGTGTCGTCGTGAGCCATGGCGCCGGACCCCGGAAAGAACGACGATTCCCGGCGGGTAGGCCGCACCCACGGGCTTGGCGACTGGCGGGAGCCGGCGTCCGGGATGCTCTGCGCCTTCGAGTTCACGAGGCGTGGGCGGTCGCCACCGCGGCGGCATGAGCGAAGGGAGGGGGATGGGCCATTGCGGGCTCGGCGCGGTTAAGTTGTCAGCACCCGTCAAAACCCCGCGGTGATACGGTTTTTCGGACCCACGACTGACCAGCTGTCCGGGACAGGAGAACCATTATGGACGAGCTTGATCCGGTCGCCGCCGCTGCGATTCAGCACGAGCTGGAACGTCACGCCCCAGGCGGAGGGGTTTGCCGCGCCGCCGCCAGTTCACGGTCGAGCTGGTTGATACGCGCCATAAGGTTCTCGCGCTCCGCCATCCAGGGCCATCGCGCGTCTGTCCGTCGGCGTGGAAGCGCCTGGTTGAGAAATGCCAGCATCGCCTTCCGATAGTCCGCTTCAGCGACCGGGCGCGCGGCCATGTCTGCAATGGCGTCTCGATAAATGGCCACGTATCGGTCAAGCGCGACCTCAAGGTTCGCCCGGACTCGCACGGCGGCGCTCACGGCCGCCGCATCGTCCGGATCGTACCCATCCAAAGCCTCGCTCACCGCCTCGGGGCTGACGTGGCGCACCAGGGTGCGAAGTCCGAAGTTCAGGCTGCGCAGATGCTCAACATTGCCGCTGGTTGCCCGTCCGCCAAAGCCGCGCGCGTCGCAGATGATGACCGCAGCCCCGGCGCACATCGCCTCCAGCGCCATCCGCGCCGTGGCGAAGACCACGTCATATCGGACAAGCTCGTCCTCCGGCTCCGCCACCTGGCGATCGCCACCGGCGCCCAATGTGCTCAGTCGAATTCCACGCTGTTCGCATGCCGCGGCAAGGATCGGCAGTTGCGCTTTGTTTTTCGTGAACGCCAAGGCGGTCTGGGGCTTGCGCGACAAGGGCGCCGGCCGCCGTGGGATGCGGGTGAGGTCGACGGCGTTCAGGATGATCTCTGTCTTCGCCGGGTCGATCTCCTCAGTGTGGACCAGTCGATCACGAACAGCTTCATCGACGCACACGTAGCGGCGGACCTGCGGAAACTTCGGTGGTCGTTCTTGCCAGAAGGTCCAAGCGTGGCAGACGGAGACGACCGGCGTGGCGGGGAAGTGGAGGATCGCCTCCGCCGTCTGAATGAAATGCTGGCCATGGATGACGTCCGGAGCCTCGGCCATTTGACCGAGGTTGTCGATGATCGCGACGCCCCGCTGCCGGAGTTCAACAGCCGGCGGGCCAAGATGGGGCGAATACACGATGGGGCGGTGTCCGCGCCGCAGAAGACCCAAGGCGATGTCGCGCACGACGCTCTCAGTCCCGCCCCTGCGATCGAGGCCGAGGTTGGTGATCAGAACCTTCAGTCTCGCCTGATCGCTCATGAGATAGGTTCAACTTGGAGAAGGCGCTGGGAGAGACAATTGTAGATGGGCTGGACATGCTCCCATCGGAGAACCGAGGCGTAGAGTCCGGCGGCGACGCGGGCCTCGCCAAACCGCTCGTAAAGCGGCTTCCGCCCAGCGGGCGGAACGAGTTCGGAAACAGCGTGCACCTTGTGCAGCACCTCCTGACGCATGGTCTCTTGTCCCCCGAGCGCCATAACTTCCGCGATGTCCTCCGTGATCTCCGGATAGGCCCTGGCCAGCCGCCACTTCCGTTCCACCTCCTCATCGCTGAGCGCGAGGCGGCGCGCTTCAGGGCCAGCCCCCTGGAGATCCGAATGGTGCGGGACAACTGAATAGTCCAGGCAGGTGAGCCGTCGACCGACCTGGCGGCCGGCGCCGGCGACGGCCAGGCGCACCGTCAGATGCCAGAGGTCGTGGACGACGTTGTAGTGCTGCCAGGAATCCGTGATCACGGATTCCACTCCGGCGCTCACGAAGCTGGCGGCCATCTCGTCGGCGAGTTCCACAAACGGCGAGGCGTCCCCCGCCATGATCCATCCGTAGACATCGCGATCAAGATGCCGCCCAAACAGGTTGGACGGAACAGCCCCGAGCTCGCCAGCCAACTGTCGGCTCGCTTCCACACGGGAGCGGGACGTCCCGCTGCGCGAGCCCGCCGTCAGCAAGAAGACAATCGGCCTGGTTTCGGCGATCCACTTCATGAGCCGCAGCTCATGACCCGGATGAGAGACCGCCAGAGCTGCGGTTCGGTCACTTGTCATTCGCGCGCTCTGCATTGTCGCCGCGCGACGGGCGCCGCTAATTCTGGACCATAACGGCCGCACGCTTTGGCACAGCCTGGACAGCCTCTTCAACGAATTTTGCCCTGCTTCCCAGTTTGCCCACAACCTTCGGCGCTCACGGCCCAGCCCCACCGGCCGCTGGTGTCATCTCGACGAGAGCGTGCCGCGTACGCACCGACAGCAATGGAGGTGCGGCGCTGCATAGAAGATGAGGGCGCCCGGCTTGAGGTAACGCACGATCCGGTGCTGTCAGTCAGAGGGAGACGGGTCTCCACCTGTTAGCCGGTCTTCCAGATCGCGCGCGCCCGCGTACATTTGTCGAGATCCGGATCCAGCTTCAGTTCCCACTGCAACGGCCAGTTCTCGCTCTGCGCTCGGTCGCTGTCGGCGAGCACGAGCAAGAACGAGCCCAGGGAAGATCCGGCCGCCCACCTCGGAGTCTTGAAGCCGTCCTCATGATCAAAAAAGTAGACTGCTGGGGCAGCGTCTGCGGCCGAAAGGTCCAGACCAAAGAGGCTGCCGCAACCATCTGAGAAGATCGGTACGGCGGATGCAGGGAGGAGACAGTCCATCCTCATCGCACCCGACCGCCACCCCACGCGATCGTTCCCCGTTGGAAGGATCGCATTGAAGTCGCCCACGCGAGCGATGCGCTCGCGGTAGAACGCCTCCAGGTCCTCTGGAAGGCCCTTCCCGAGCGCTTCCCTGACGTGATCAATGATGCCGGCAGAGTGGTCGGCGCGGGTGCGGGTCAGCAAGCCCCGCTCCTCGAGCTGCCGCGCCGCTTCGTGGATAGTCGGTTTCATCGGACGTTTCCTTGAGGCGGGCGGGGGCCGGGTCGCGGGATGCCTGGTCTTTGAAGGTAGGGCTCCATCATCCTGTCGATCCGCAGCTTCGCCGCCATGATTTCCGCTTGGGTGGGAACTCTGCCCTGAAGCTCCGCCCGAAAGGCAGCCCACGCGTTGTTGGCAATGGGGTGAGCATCAGTGCGTACGCCCCACAGGTTCGCAAGCCTGTTGGGATCCGCAGTCGGCTTCAGGTGTGCATACTCCAGAGGGTCGCTATGGTGCACAACCGCCTCCATGTCGGACGCCGACTTTCCGTTCGCCTGGGCGAAGCGGGCGCGGCCCGCGCGTCTTAGGGCGTTCTTTGCAGCGTCTGTAAGGGCCCGCCCTGCCTGCTCGGCGGCCGGCTTGGTGCTGTCAGTCTAACGGCAAGATGTCTCCACGAATGGCCGGTTGGCCAGGATGGAGCCGCCGTTGAGACCGATTTCGTACAAGCGCCACCGGTTCCCAGCGGAGGTCATCCGCTATGCCGTGTGGCTGTATTTCCGGTTCACGCTGAGCTTCCGCGACGTTGAGGAACTGCTCGCCCAGCGTGGGATTGAGGTCAGCTATGAGACTATCCGGTGTTGGACGCTGAAGTTCGGTCGGCCATTCGCTCACAACCTGCGGCGCTCTCGCCCCAAGCCGACCGGCCGCTGGCATCTCGACGAGATGTTGGTGAAGATCGGCGGCAAGCGGATGTTCCTGTGGCGGGCCGTCGACGACGAAGGCGAGGTCCTGGACATGCTGGTCCAGGAGCGGCGCAACAAGGCGGCTGCACTGAAGCTGCTTCGGAAATTGCTCAAGAACCAGGGCGTTCACCCCGAGGCTGTCGTCACCGATAAGCTGGCGTCCGATCGCGCCGCGGCCCGGGATCTGGGCCTAACGGACCGCCACCGGCCTGGCGGGATGCGGGAAAACAACCGGGCAGAAAACTCGCATCTGCCGATCCGGCGACGAGAACGGAAGCAGCAGAAATTCAAGTCCAGGGCTTCGGCTCAGAGGTTCCTCGCCACCCACGCCGCGATCTACAACGTCTTCAATCTTCAACCCCATCTGATCCGCCGCCCGACCCTCCGCCAGTTCCGGGCCGAGGCGCATCAGACGTGGGCGGCCGCAACCGCAGCCGCGTGATCGCGGCGCCGGGGACGGGGGATGCTGCGGCGTAGCCAAGTTTACCTGACAGAACCCCCAAGGCATGCCATCGCCGAGCCAAATCGCATCCATTCTCTCGGATCACGACAATGGGCGTTATGCGGTGAAGCTTAGGGGCGGTTGGTATTACTTGGTTCAGCTGTTCCTCTTGCCTCCACCCGCGCGCTACTTCTTGAACTTCGGCTCCTCGGTGACCCTGACGAAGTGCTCCTGGTAGGCGCGCGACTTGCCTTCCGGGCTCTTGCCGACGCCGCGACGCACGGCGGTCTTGCCGTCCTTGCTGATGGTCCAGAACTCGCCGGCGATCACGTCGCCGTCCTTCATCTTCAGGATCTGCAGCTCGGTGGGCTCGGTCACCAGCGTCGAGACCTGGTTGAACCGCACCTGGTCCGGGAACGGCGCG
>DASVNS010000158.1:0-8511 GCA_036383735.1 Phenylobacterium sp.
CGTCGCGGCGCGGCCGACGGCCCAGGCGCGGCAGTTCCGCAGCGTGAACCCCGTGGCGCTGCTGGTCCCGAAGGCCCGCGCCCTGGCGACGCCGGCGGGCCGGCTGGCCTTCCTCGCCGAGACCGCGCCGGTCGCCTACGAGACCCGCGCCTGGTCGGGCGAAGGCCACGACGTCGGCCTCTATCAGGCCTACCGGCTCGGCCGGGTCCGCTTCCCGCAGAGCGCGCCGCACCCCTCCCCGCTCGTGGAATCCGGGCCGATGGCCTCGGTCTCGCCGCCGGCGCCGACCTATCGGCCGGTCCTGCCGGCGAAGGTTGCGGGCGAAGCCCTGGTGTCGGACGCCCAGCTGGAGACGGTGATCTACGCCGGCGAGGCCCACGGCCAGCTCCTGCCCGGGTCGTGGATCCTCGGCGAGGCGCTGCACCAGGTGATCCTGGTCGCCGACGACCACCCCGGGGCGGTGCGCTTCCGCAAGGGCTTCTTCCTCGGCGACGGCACGGGCTGCGGCAAGGGCCGGGAGATCGCCGGGGTGATCGCCGACAACATCGCCCAGGGGCGGACCCAGGCGGTCTGGCTGTCGAAGAACGACGCCTTGCTGGAGGACGCCCGCCGCGACTGGGGCGCCATCGGCGGGACGGCGGCCGACATCACCCCGCAATCGGCGTGGAAGCAGGCGGACGCCATCCGCATGGACAAGGGCGTGCTCTACACCACCTACGCCACACTTCGGCAGCCGGCGCGGGGCGACCGGCCGTCGCGGCTCGACCAGATCGTGAGCTGGCTTGGCGCAGACTTCGACGGGGTCATCGTCTTCGACGAGGCCCACGCCATGGCCAACGCCGCCGGTGGCGGCAAGGGCGCGCGCGGGACCAAGAAGGCCTCGCAGCAGGGCATGGCGGGCCTCGCCCTGCAGAACCGTCTGCCCAACGCCCGCATCCTCTATGTGTCGGCGACGGGCGCCACTACGCCGGAGAACCTGGCCTACGCCGCACGGCTCGGGCTCTGGGGCGGGCCGGAGGCGCCGTTCCCCACTCGCGACGCCTTTATGGACGCCGTCGAGACCGGCGGCGTGGCGGTGATGGAGCTGATCGCCCGGGAGCTGAAGGCCATGGGCCTCTACATCGCCCGGTCTCTGTCGTTCGAAGGCGTCGAGTACGATCCGCTGCGCCATCCCCTGACGGCCGAGGACATCGCCATCTGGGACGCCTGGGCCGACGCCTACCAGCTGATCCACACCCACCTGCGCGACGCGCTGGAGGCCGTGGGAGTTACGGAGGACGGCAAGCCCAAGTCCGGTCAGGCCGCCTCGGCGGTGATGTCGGCGTTCGAGGGCGCGAAGCTGCGCTTCTTCGGCCACCTGCTCTCGGGCCTGAAAGCCCCCTCCCTCGTGGCCTCGATCCGGGAGGACCTCGCCGCCGGCCGCTCGGCTGTGGTGCAGGTGGTGTCAACCAACGAGGCGGTGATGGAGCGCCGCCTCGCCGAGATCCCGCCGGAGGAGTGGAACAACCTCGCTGTCGACCTGACGCCCAAGGACCAGGTGCTCGATTACCTGATGGGGGCCTTCCCGGTGATGGCGATGGACTCCGTGGAGGACGAGGACGGCAATGTGACCCTGGTCCCGGTGACCGATGCGGACGGCCGCCCCGTGGTGAGCCAGGAGGCCCTGCGGCTGCGCGACGAGCTGGTCGCCCACCTTGCCTGTCTGCCGGCCGTGCACGGCGTGCTGGACGCCGTTCTGGGGGCGCTCGGGACCGAGCAGGTGGCCGAGATCACCGGCCGCTCGCGCCGGGTGATTACCCGTGACCGCCGCCGCGTGGTGGAGCGGCGCAGCGCGTCGGCCGCCAAGGCCGAGACCGACGCCTTCATGGCGGGCAAGAAGCGGGTGCTGGTCTTCTCCGACGCCGGCGGCACGGGGCGCAGCTACCACGCCGATCTCGCCGCCCAGAACCAGCAGCGCCGCGTCCACTACCTGGTCGAGCCGGGCTGGCGGGCCGACGCCGCCATCCAGGGCCTCGGCCGCTCCCATCGGACCAACCAGGCCCGCGCGCCGCTCTTCCGGCCGGTGACGACCGACATCCACGGCGAGAAGCGGTTCACCTCGACCATCGCCCGAAGGCTCGACAGCCTGGGGGCGTTGACCCGCGGCGAGCGGCGGACGGCGGGCAACGGCCTCTTCCGCGCCGAGGACAACCTGGAAAGCCCCTGGGCCCATCGCGCCCTGCAGGCCTTCTACGTCGCCCTGCACTTCGGCCACGTCGAGGCCATGGACCGGGAGACCTTCGAGGCCAAGACCGGCCTGCGGCTGGTGGACGGCGACGGGGACCTCAAGACGTCGGACGACATGCCGCCGATGAACACCTTCCTCAATCGGCTGCTGGCGCTGCGGATCGCCGACCAGAACGCCCTGTTCGCGGCCTTCGACGAGATCCTGAGCTCGATCCTGGAGCGCGCCGCCCAGTCCGGCGCCCTCGACCGAGGCATGGAGGACATCGTCGCCGACGACGTGGTGATCGCCGGCGAGGAGGTGGTGCGCCAGGACGCGGTCACCGGGGCGCAGACCAAGCTGCTGCGCTTCCAGGTCCGCACGAAGCGCGGCCTGACCACGGCCGACGACGCCTTGGCCGGGCTCGATCCGGACGGTGTGATCTACGCCGTCAACGCCAAGTCTGGCCGCGCCGCCCTCGTGGTTCAGGGCCTCACCACCACCAACGACGACGACCGGCTGATCCCCGCCGTAAGGCTGATCCGGCCCGAGAAGCGGACCATCGCCTCGCTTAAGGGGTTTGAGGAATCGGCCTGGGAAGCGGCCGATGTGGCTTCCTGGCGGGCAGCGTGGGACCGGGAGATCGCCGAGGCCGACCCTTGGGTCACCCGCGACCTGGTGCTGGTCTCGGGCCTGTTGCTGCCGATCTGGACCCATCTACCGGACAAGGGCGCCTCGGTCCGTCGGCTGAAGGCGCCGGACGGGCGGCGCTGGCTCGGTCGTCTGCTCGATCCCGGCCAGGTCCCGGCGCTCAAGGTGGCGCTCGGTCTCTCCGACGTCGCGAGCGCCTATGGCGATCCGGCCCAGGTGTCGACGCTGGTCCTGCAGGACGGCGCGGCCATCGCCCTGGCCGGCGGTCTTTGGCTGCGCCGGGCCAAGGTGATGGACCGTTATCGCCTCGAGGTGGTCGGCGCCGCGTCCCAGCGCAGCGCCTTCACTGCGCTCGGCTGCTTCACGGAGATCATCGCCTACACCGCGCGGGTGTTCGTGCCGATCGACCAGCTTGACGTCCTCGGGGCCGTCTTGGCCAAATGGCCGCCGCAGACCGTGCTGCCAAAGGCCGCGTAATCCCCTCGCGGCCAGGACGGTGAGACGCCCCACCCGGTGGTCCGGGTGGGGCGTTTCGTGTCACGCCTCGTCGGAGGCCTCCGGTTCGGGGCGGTCCAGCGCCGTCAGCATCTGGCCCGGGCGGGCGACGACGACCTTGGAGAAGAACCGCTCGACCCCGTCCTTGTCGGTGAAGCGGTCGTGGCGGATCTCGCCCTGGACCAGGACCTTGGCGCCCTTGGGCAGGCCGTTGTCGGCCAGCCACTTCACCGTCGCCGGGGCCCAGATTTCGATCTGATGCCAGGTCGGGTAGTCCTTGCGTTCCCCGTCCTTGCGGGTCGTGCGGCTGGTGCAGACCCGCACGGAGGCGACCGGCTTGCCGCCCTGGGTGGTGCGGACCTCCGCGTCGGCGCCGGTGAAGCCGATCAGTTGGACTTGGTTGAGCATCGTCGTTCTCCTGCTGGCCCGGTGGGGCCCGGGCGGCCTTGCGGTCCTCGCCGCGATCACGCGCCCGCCTCGGGCGGGGCTCGGCGCAGGGGGTGACGCCCGGACGGGCTGGAAACCGGTCTGCAGCGCCGCGAAGACCGGAGGCTCCGGCCCGGCCGCCTCGCTCGCGAGGTCGGCTTCATGCCCGCGCGCCCCGCCCCAGGGTCGCTGGGTGATCGCCAAGGGGACCGCTCGCCGCCTTCGGCCGCTGGCGGCAGGGCGACGGTCCAACCTCACCCTCGTCCAATCCCGCTTCGCTGCGCCGTGGCGGCGTCCGCGAGGACGTCGGGGGCTGAGGCTCGCCGCGGGTCTCTCATCCGGCGGTGGGCCGCGTGCGGGGGCAAAGAGAGGGACGGGCCGGGCGAGCCGGCCGGAGGAATGGGCCTTCGCCGGCGTGCCGGAGGCCGCCATGTCCCCTGCCCCACGCTCGCCGGTCCTCGCCGCCTGGGGCGCCGGCGTCGACTCGACCGCCATGCTCATCGAGCTGATCGCGCGGGGCGAGCCGGTCGACCAGGTCCTGTTCGCCGACGTCGGGGCGGAGAAGGCCGAGACCTTGGCCTTCGTCCCAGTGTTCCGGGCCTGGCTGGACACCCATGGCGTCCCGTCCGAGGTGGTCCGCTACGAGCCGAAGAACTTCAAGAACTGGCCGCCCTACCGGACCCTGACCGAGAACCTGCTGACCAACGGCACCCTCCCGGGCATCGCGTTCGGCCGCGGCACCTGTTCGCAGAAGTGGAAGGCCGCCCCGCAGCACGCCTGGGCCAAGGGCTGGCCGCCGGCCCAGGCGGCCTGGGCGGCCGGGCGCAAGGTGGTCAAGCTGATCGGCTATGACGCCGGCCCGGCGGACGACCGCCGGTTCCGCGTCGCCCAGGCGATCGACGATCCCCACTACACGCATCGCTATCCGCTGCGGGAGTGGGGCTGGACCCGGCCGGACAGCCTCGCGCGCATCCGCCGCGCGGGCCTGCCGGTCCCGCCCAAGAGCGCCTGCTTCTTCTGCACGGCGGCGCGGCCGGCCGAGGTCCGCAGCCTCCCCAGGGACCAGCTGCGCCAGATCGTCCTCATCGAAGCGCGTGCGCGGCCACGGCTGCGCGCCGTCGAAGGCCTTTGGCGGCAGAGCGTGAAAGGCGCGCGGGGCGCCGAGCCCCGGCCGGGGTCGATGACCGCCTTCATCCGCCAGCAAGGGCTGCTCGACCCCGAGGAGATCGAGGCGATCAGCGAGGTGGCCCCGCGCAGCCTCACCCGCTGGCAGGCGGCTGTCGCCGGCGCGGCCGAGCGGCCGGAGATGCGGCGCTGGCTGACCGTGTTCGACGCCTTCGCCGGCCAGACGGCCCGGCTCGACGCCGCGCCCGGCCTCTACGACGGCCTGGAGGGCCGGCCATGAGCGCCGTCGATCCCCGCGCCTACGACCGCGTCGTGGTCGCCTTCAGTGGGGGCAAGGACAGCCTGGCGGCGCTCCTCCACCTGCTCGATCTGGGCGTGCCGCCCTCGGCGATCGAGCTGCATCACCACCTCGTCGATGGCCGCGGGGCGGTCCTGATGGATTGGCCGATCACCCCGGCCTACGTCACGGCGCTTGCCGACCACTTCGGGCTTGCCCTCTTCGAGTCCTGGCGCGAGGGCGGCTTCCGCCAGGAGATGGCCCGGGACGGCGTTCCAACCGCCCCGATCCGCTTCGAACAGCCCGGCGGCCGCCTGGGCAGCGCCGGCGGACATGGACCAGTGGGCGTGCGGGGCCGCTTCCCCCAGGTGTCGGCCGATTTGTCGGTGCGCTGGTGCAGTCCGGCGCTGAAGATCGACGTCCTGGCGGCGGCGATCCGCGGCCAGGCGCGGTTCGAGCAGGGCCGCACCCTCGTCGTGACCGGCGAACGCGCCGAGGAAAGCCCGTCGCGGGCGCGCTACCGCCCGTTCGAACCGCACCGGACCGACTGCGGTCGTCGCCGGGTCGACCACTGGCGCCCGGTTCTCGGCTGGCCCGAGGGCCGGGTGTGGGACCGGGTCGCGGCGGCGATGATCCGGCCGCACCCCGCCTATAGCCTCGGCTGGTCGCGGCTGAGCTGCCGCGCCTGCATCTTCGGCTCGCCGCACCAATGGGCGACGCTGCGGGCCCTCTACCCCGAGACCTTCACCGCCATCGCCGACCTGGAAGCCCGATCCGGCCAGACCATTCAGCGCGCCGCGAGCGTGGTCGCGCTCGCGGACCGGGGCGTCCCCTACCCCGCCGCCCTGGCGCACCCAGCGCTCGCGGCCCTGGCCGGCGGCGAGGCCTGGACCCTGCCGGTGCAGCAGCAGCCATGGCGGCTGCCGGCCGGCGCCTTCGGGGAAGCGGCGGGCCCCAGCTGAAGGGGGAGGAAGGGCGGGGCCGGTCGAGCCGGCTGGGGAATGGGTTCCTGGCCGGCGCCGGAGCCGGTCATGCTTTACCCCTTTCCCCCTGCTCGAGGATCGTCCTCGCCCTGGGGCGCGATCCAGACCGTCGAGCCGCTCGGGCCCGACGCCGTGATGGTGACGACCGCCTCCCACGGCGGGCTGCGCATCTCGCTCACCGCCTTGGCGCGCCTGCCCGAGGCCATCCGCGAGACGGCCTTCAGCCGGGACGGCTGGTTCGAGGAGGACTGCGATTGGGCCCTGCCCTATCTGGCCCTGGGCCTCGACGCCTACGAGCGGGACGCCGCGCGCGGCGGCGAGGTGTGGGCGGCGGCCGTCCGGATGGTCCAGCGCTTCCATCCGCAGCACGCCGAGCTCCTCGGCGTCGCCGGCGAGGCCGAAGGCCAGGCCGATGGTTGAGCAAGTGGACCTTTTCGCCGCCGGCGTGGCCGAGGCCCCGGCGCGGTCGGTGATCGCGTTGGCGGCCGATCCCTGCGCCGAACTGCGCGGGCGGTTCGCCGCCCAGGGCGCGGCCGCCTTGGACGAAGGCGACACCCTCGCCCTCGTCCTTTCGCGCTGCCTGCGGCCTGGGGCGAACGCCGCCCGGGCTGCCGACGCGCTGATGGCGCGGTTCGGCGGGGTGGCGCGCGTCTTCGGCGCGCCCGAGCCGGAGCTGGCCCGGGTGATCGGCCGGGACGCAGCCCGCGAGCTGACGCTCCTGCATGGCCTGTTGCTGCGCCTGCTGGAGCACCCGCTGCGCCAGCGCACCCTGCTCGCGTCGCATGAGGCGGTGAAGACCTATCTGCGCGCCAGCCTCGGCGCCCTGCCGAGGGAAGTCTTCCACGTCCTCTTCCTCGACCGGCGCAACCAGCTGATCGCCGACGAGCGCCTCGGTGTCGGCACCGTCGACCACGCGCCGGTCTATCCGCGCGAGGTCGCGCGGCGGGCGCTCGAGCTCTCCGCCAGCGCGGTCCTGCTCGCCCATAACCACCCGTCCGGCGACCCGGCGCCGTCGCGCGCCGACATCGACATGACCCGGCAGGTTGTGGAGGCGCTCCGGGCTCTCCGGATCGCCGTGCACGACCATCTCGTGGTGGCCGGCGATCAGGTGGCCAGCTTCCGGGCCCAGGGGCTGATCTAGGCGGGAAGAGTTGGAGGAAGGGACCGGAGCGGGCGAGCGCTCCGGGATTGGCTCGGGCGCCGATTTGGAGCCCCGCCATGACCCTGTCCTTCGACGGCCTGATGGCCGAGATCATCGCCCGCCTGGAAGCGGGCACGCCGCCGTGGCGCCAGGCCTGGAGTTCGGCCGGCGTCGATCCCCGCGAGCCCCTGCGCGCCAACGGCGAGCCCTTCACCGGCTCCAACGGCTGGCTCCTGGCCTTCGCCGGCGCGATGGCCGGCTACGCCTCGCCCTACTGGTTCACCTTCCGCCAGGCGCTCGACATCGGCGCCCCGGTGCGCAAGGGCGCCAAGGCGACGCCGGCGATCCTCTACAAGACCCGAGTCGTCGACGACGAACCCGCGGCGGCGGGCGAGGACGCCGAGGCGCGGGTCCTGCGCTATCTGAAGATGTACGGCGTGTTCAACGCCGAGCAGCTGACGGACTGCCCGGACAGGTTCTTGCGCGCGCCGCCCGTCGACCCCGCCGTGCGCACCGCAGCCCGCAACGCGCTGCTGGATGCGATCCCGAGCCGCGTGGAGTTCGGCGGCGGGACGCCCTGCTACATCCCGGCGCTGGACCTGATCCGGATGCCGGCGCCGGAGCGGTTCGCCACCGTCGAGGACTTCCTGGCGACCAAGGCGCACGAGCAGCTCCACTGGAGCGGGGCCGAGCATCGCCTCGCCCGCGCCTTCGGCCGGCGGTTCGGCGACGAAGCCTACGCCTTCGAGGAGCTGGTGGCGGAGATCGGCGCGGCGGCGCTCGGCCTGCGCATTGGCTTGCCGCCCCGGATGCTGGACGACCACGCCGCCTACCTCGGGCACTGGGTGAAGATCTTGAAGGCGCGGCCGGGGGCGCTGCTGGAGGCCTCCGGTCATGCGCAGCGGGCCGTGGACTACCTGCTGGCCTTCAGCCAGGGCGGCGGGCCCGCCGGAGGGGAAAGGCAGGGACCGGCGGAGGGCGCTCATCCCGAGCTTTCGGAGGCCCTCTCATGACCAGCTGGTCCGAACCCCGCATCACCACCCTGCGCACGCTCTGGCTCGACGGCCTGTCGGCGTCGCAGATCGCCAAGCAGCTCGGCGGCGTCACCCGCAACGCCGTCATCGGCAAGGTCCATCGCCTGGGCCTAAGCGGTCGCGGCGCCCCTTCGGCCCCCGGCCGCGCCCCGCGCCTCAGCGCGGCCCGGCCGTCT
>DASVNS010000159.1:0-2244 GCA_036383735.1 Phenylobacterium sp.
CCAGGACCGCCTGTTCCTGGAGGGCGCCGCCGACCGCCGCCGGTTCTTCGACCGCCTGGTGTTCGCCGCCGAGCCGGCCCATGCCGCCCACGCGCAGACCTACGAGAAGGCGCTGCGCGAACGGATGCGCCTGCTCACCGACGGGCCTGCCGATCCCGCCTGGCTGGACGCGCTGGAGGCGCGCCTCGCCGAGGCCGGGACGCTGATGGCCGAGGCCCGCGCCCGCACGCTGGCCGCCCTCAAGGCGGAGATCGCCACCCGGGGCGAACGGCCCTTCCCACAGGCCCGCCTGTCGCTGACCGGCGAATGGGAGCGGATGGCGGGCGAAGGCGCCGAGTTCGCCGACATTGAAAGCAAGCTCGCCCGCGCCCTGGCCTCTGGCCGCGACCGCGACGCCGCCGCCGGCCGCGCCCTGACCGGCCCGCACCGCGGCGACCTGTCGGTGATCCACGACGAGAAGGACCGCGCGGCCGCCGAATGCTCCACCGGCGAGCAGAAGGCCCTGATCCTCAACCTCGTCCTGGCCCAGGCCGCCCGGCTGGCTCGCGCCGCCGCCCCCTCACCGATCCTCCTGCTGGACGAAGTGGCGGCCCACCTCGACGCCCGCCGCCGCGCCGCCCTGTTCGACGAGATCGAGGCGCTGGGCCTGCAGGCGTTCCTGACGGGGACCGACGAGATGCTGTTCGACGGCCTCGCCGGGCGGGCGCAAGGGTTTCGTGTGGAGGGTTCCGGGCTGGCGGCGGCAAGGTAAGGTTGCGCCAGTTGCGGCCGGCGCCAACAAGCGGTGGTCTGACGGCCTCAAGGGAAAAGCGATGGCGCCTAGAACGACGGTTATAGCGGTTTTCGTGGCGGCCGCGCTGGCGTTTGGTTCGGCTTGCGCAGCGATAACGCCCGACTTCGGCATTTCCGACTTCGCCGCCCGCAAGGCGCAGGTCGGGGGGCACGGCGGGCAAACGGTCGAGGTCGATGGCGCCCAGCTGTACTATGAGACCTACGGCGCCGGCGCGCCCGTCCTGGTCTTGCACGGCGGCACGGCCTACCTCGAAACCATGCACCACCAGATCGAGGCGCTGGCGCCCGACCATCTGGTGATCGCGCCCGACAGCCGGGGTCATGGCCGCTCGACCGACGGGCCCGGACCGCTTCACTACCACCAGATGGCGGAAGACATGGTGGCGCTGATGGACCGCCTGCATATTCCTAAGGCGGACATCGTCGGCTGGAGCGACGGCGGCATCGTCGCCCTGGATCTCGCGATCCATCACCCCAAGCGAGTGGGCCGGATCGTAACCATGGGGTCGAACTTCGATCTCACCGGACTTGGGAACCTTGGCCCGCCCGCACCGGCCGACAGTCCCTCGGTCGCTCGGCAGCGGGACGCGTACCGACGCATGTCACCGACGCCCGACCATTGGCCCGCCTTCTACGGCAAGGTCCAGACGATGTGGCGCACCGAGCCGCACTTCACGCGCAAGGACCTGAGCTCGATCCGTTCGCGTGTTCTGGTGATGGCGGGCGAGAGCGACAGCATCCCCCGTGAGCATACCGATGCGCTGGCGTCCGCGATTCCGGGCGCCCAGAAGGTGATCATCCCCCATGCCAGCCATTTTGCCCTCCTCACGCACCCGGAGGCCGTGAACGCGGCCATCATCGCCTTTCTGAAGTGACGAAGCGCCAGCGGCGGATTCCACGGCTCTGGCGCACGGCGGCGGCACACCGCCACGCCCGCCGAAAGAGGTGCAGAATCAGCCGGGGACTCTATATAGAGAGGCATCGGTTATTAGGCTCCGCGCCGAGCGCGACGCCGCCCCACTGGCGCCCAGGATCTCGAGTGGCCCGATCCCTCGAACAGGCGCCTCAGCTGGACGCAAGATGAGCGAAGAGAACGAGACGAACGGCGCGGCCCCCGAGGGCAACGGCCAAGCCGAGTATGGCGCGGAATCCATCAAGGTCCTGAAGGGCCTGGACGCGGTGCGCAAGCGGCCGGGGATGTATATCGGCGACACCGACGACGGCTCGGGCCTGCACCACATGGTCTATGAGGTGGTGGACAACGCCATCGACGAAACGCTGGCCGGCTGGGCGAGCCGCGTCGAGGTGATTCTGAACGCCGACGGCTCGGTGACCGTCACCGACGACGGCCGCGGCATCCCGGTCGACATCCACGAGGGCGAGGGCATCTCGGCGGCCGAGGTCATCATGACCCAGCTGCACGCGGGCGGTAAGTTCGACCAGAACTCGTAC
>DASVNS010000160.1:0-4005 GCA_036383735.1 Phenylobacterium sp.
CGACAGCCCGGTGCGGGCCAGGCCGAAGACGGCGACCGTCCTGCCTTCGAAGCCGTGGACCGGGATCATGACGCCGGAGCCAACCTCCCTACCTCAGCTTCAGGGTGGCGAGGCCGAGCAGCGCCAGCATCACCGCGACGATCCAGAACCGGATCACCACCGTCGACTCCGACCAGCCCAGCTTCTCGAAGTGGTGGTGGACGGGAGCCATGCGGAAGACGCGCCGACCGGTCAGCTTGAACGAGGCTACCTGCACCACCACCGACAACAGTTCGGCGACGAACAGGCCACCGATGATCGCCAGCACGATCTCATGGCGTGCGGCCACGGCGATCGTGCCTACGGCGCCGCCCAGGGCCAGCGAGCCCGTGTCGCCCATGAAGATCTTGGCCGGTGGCGCATTGTACCAGAGGAACCCGAGGCCGGCCCCGATCAGCGCCCCGCACAACACGGCCAGCTCACCCACGCCGGGCACGAAATGGAGCTGCAGGTAGTTGGCGAAGACGTAGTTGCCGACCAGGTAGGTGATCAGGCCATAGGCCGCCGCCGCGATCATCATCGGCACGGTCGCCAGCCCGTCCAGGCCGTCGGTGAAATTCACCGCGTTGGCGGCGCCGACGATCACAAAGGCGCCGAACAGCAGGTAGCCCCAGCCAAGATCGACGAACAGCTGCTTGAAGATCGGGAAGGTCACGGAGGTCAGCAGCTCCGGACTTTCCGGCGGCTTGGCGGCGAACAGGATGATCAGGGCGATGGCCGCCATGGCGATGGCCGCCTCCAGCACCAGGCGGACGCGGCCCGAAATCCCGGCGGTGGTCTGCTTGGTCACCTTGGAATAGTCGTCGAGGAAGCCCAGCAGGCCGTAGCCCGCGGTGACCATCAGCACGGCCCAGACATAGACGTTCGACAGGTCCGCCCACAGCAGCGTGCCCGCGAACAGGCCCGCCAGGATCATCACCCCGCCCATGGTGGGCGTGCCGGACTTCTCGATGATGTGGCGCTCGATGCCCTCGGCCCGGATCGGCTGGCCCTTGCCCTGCTTGGCCTTCATCCAACGGATGAAGCGCGAGCCCAGCAGCACCACCACCAGCTGCGCCGTCACGATGGCGAGGCCCGTGCGGGTGGTCTGGTACTTGAGCAGGTTGAGGATCGGGACGTAGCCGGTCGAGGCGAAGGTCAGATAGAGCCAGTAGAACATTTTAGCCGGCCTCCCGGGCGCCCAGGGCTGCGAGGGCCTGGGCGATCAGCCCCGCCTTCGACCCGTTCGACCCCTTCACCATCACCACGTCGCCGGACTCTACGGCCTGGGCGAGCTGCGGCGCGAGGGCGGCAGCACTTTCGGCGTAGCCGCCCCGCCGAGTCGGCGGAAGGGCGTCCCACAGCGATTTCATCAGAGGACCGGCGCAGAAGACGAGGTCGATCGACGCACCCTCGAGCGGCTCGGCCAGCCCGGCATGGTACGCCAGCGTCTCCGGCCCCAACTCCAGCATGTCGGTGAGCGCCACGATGCGTCGGCCCGAGGTGGAGCGTACGCCCAGCGTCTTGATCGCCGAGGCCATGGACACCGGGTTGGCGTTGTAGCTTTCGTCGATCAGCGTGAAGGCGCCGCGCGGCGCCTGGACGACGCTTTCGGCCCCCCGGCCGGCCAGCGGTTCGAACGCGCCCAGGGCGGCCAGGCTCTTGTCCAGGTCCACGTCCAGCGCTTCCAGCATCAGCAGCACGGCCATGCTGTTCAGCCCCCAATGGAGCCCGGTCTGCAGGATCGGGAAATCCACGGCCTTGCCGTGCAGGCGCGCCTGCACCACCGCGTGGCCGCCGGGGACCTGGAAGTCGATCAGCCGCGCGTCGCAGCCCTCGCCGGTCCCGAACGTGCGGATCACCGCTCCCGCCCGCAGCGCCTCGGCCTTCAGCAGGTCGAACCAGCGGTTGTCGGCGTTCAGCACGGCCACGCCGCCCGGCTCCAGCCCCGCGAACACCTCAGCCTTGGCGCGGGCGACCCCCGCCTCGCCGTCCGGGAAGTTCTCGGTGTGCACCGGGCCGACCGTGGTCACCAGGGCGGCGTGCGGGCGGACGAACGTCGCCAGCGGCCGGATCTCGTCGGCGTGGTTCATGCCGATCTCGAACACCGCGCGCGCGGTGGCCGCCGGCATCCGCGCCAGGGTCAGCGGCACGCCGATGTGGTTGTTGTAGCTCTTCACCGACGCGTGCGCCGGCCCCGCCAGCTCCAGGCCCGCAATGATCGCCTGGGTGACGCTGGTCTTGCCGACCGAGCCGGTGACGGCGGCCCGCCGAGCCTTCGTGGCCCGCTCGCGCGCCGCGACGCCCAGCTGCTCCAGGGCGGCCAGAGTGTCGCCGGCCTTGACGAACGGCGCATCGACGTCCTGCGACACCAAGGCGCCGGCCGCGCCCCTGGCCATGGCCTGGGCGACGAACTCGTGGCCGTCGCGCACGCCGGCCAGGGCCACGAACAGATCCCCGGGCTCGAGGGTGCGGGTGTCGATGGAGACTCCGGTAGCGGTGAACCCGCCGCCTTCCGCCCCGCCCGTCGCCCTCGCAATCTCAGCCGAGGTCCAGAGCGGGTCAGCCATGGACCAGCTCCAGGGCCTTGGCCGTTTCCGCCACATCGTCGAAGGGATGCACGACGCCCCCGACGATCTGGCCCTGCTCGTGGCCCTTGCCGGCCACCACCAGGATATCGCCGTCCCTCAGCATGGCGGCGGCGGCCCGGATCGCCTCGCGTCGGTCGCCGATCTCCTTGGCGCCCTTGGCGCCCGCCAGCACCTGCGCGCGGATGGCCGCCGGGACCTCCGAGCGCGGGTTGTCGTCCGTCACGATGGCGATGTCCGCCAGGCGCGCGGCGGCCTCGCCCATCAGCGGCCGCTTGCCCTTGTCGCGGTCGCCGCCGGCGCCGAACACCACGATCAGCCGGCCACGCACGTGCGGGCGCAGGGCGGCCAGCACGGTCTCCAGCCCGTCAGGGGTGTGGGCATAGTCCACATAGGCCTCGCCGCCATGCGGCCCGGCGCCGATACGCTGCATCCGCCCGGGGGCGCCCGTCAGCCGCTCCAGGCCGGCGAACGTCTCCTCGAAGCTCATGCCGGCCGCGCGGCAGAGGCCGGCCGCCACCAGGGCGTTCGAAGCCTGGAACGCGCCGGCCAGCGGCAGGCGCACGTCCCAGTCGCGGCCGTCGGCGCGGATCCTGAGCTGCTGGCCGTCGGGCAGCAGCGAGCGTTCGACCAGCTTCAGCGCCTGGCCCGTTTCGCCGACGCTCATCACGCGCTGGCCCGACACCACCGAAGCCGCCGCAAAGAAAGGGAACGCCTCGTTGTCGGCGTTCAGGACCGCTGTGGCGCCGCGCGGCATCAACTGCTCGAACAGGCGCAGCTTCGCCTTCATGTAGGCGTCCATGCTGAGGTGGTAGTCGAGGTGGTCCTGGCTCAGGTTCAGGAACCCGGCCGCCGCGAGGCGGACACCGTCGAGGCGCCGCTGGTCGATGCCATGCGACGAGGCTTCCATGGTGAAGTGGGTCACGCCCAGCTGAGCGATGCGCATCAGCAGCTCGGCCACGTCACCCGCATCGGGGGTGGTCAGGCCGGGGGGCGTCACCTGCAGGTCGGCCTCGCCCGGCTTCGACACCGTGACGCCCAGGGTTCCCATGCTGGCCGAGACATGACCGGCCTGGGCGAACATCTGGCGGCAGAAATTGGCCACCGAGGTCTTGCCGTTGGTCCCGGTCACGGCGACGCAGGTCTGCGGCTGGCGGCCCCAGAAGTTGGCCGCGGCCAGCGCATAGCCCCGGCGCGGGTCGCGGCAGATCACCGTGGGCACGGAGAGGTTCAGGTCCTGCTCGGCGATCACCGCCGCCGCGCCCGCCTCGACCGCCTTGGCCGCGAAGCCGGCGCCGTCGACGTTCGACCCGGGCAGCGCGGCGAACAGGAACCCCGGCTTCACCTTGCGGCTGTCGGCGGTGACACCGGTGATCATGGGATCGACGCCCAGGTCGCG
>DASVNS010000161.1:0-18754 GCA_036383735.1 Phenylobacterium sp.
GGGTGAGTTGACCCATCTCCTCACCGGGGCGGTCGATTGGGAGAAGGAAACCTTCCAGAACACGTCGCCGCCCAGCGCCGGGGCGGACACCACGCGCCGCTCGATCGAAAACACGGGGCTGGTGGCGCAGTACGACCTGCAGATCGGCGACCTCGCGGGTGTCGGCGGCGCCGTGCGCCACGACGACAATGAAGCCTTCGCGAACGCCACGACCTGGAAGGTGCAGGGCTTCTATCGGGTCAACGGCATGATCCGCTTGCGGGCGGCGGGCGGGACGGGGATCAAGAACCCGGGCCAGACCGACCTGTTCGGCTACAACGCGACTGGGCCGTTCCCCTTCCGCGGCAACCCGAACCTGAAGCCGGAGAAATCCGAGAGCTGGGAGGTCGGAACCGACCTGACCCTTATGGAGGGCCGCATCACCTTCGGCGCCACCTATTTCGACGCCAAGCTCAAGGACGAGATCTTCACCTACTTCGGCGGTCCCCTGCCGACGAACTGTCCCACGCCGCCGGTCGCGACCAGCACCACCTGCAACCGCGAGTTCGAATCCAAGCAGAAGGGCTTCGAGCTGTTCGGGACCATCGCGGTCCTGCCGGAGCTGACGGTGTCGGGCAGCTATACCGACCTGAACGCCAAGGAGAACGGTCTGGAGGAGATCCGGCGCGCGCCGCACATCGGCAGCGCCAATGTCACCTGGAGGCCGCTGGACGGCCGGGCCACAGTCAACCTGAACGTCCGCTACAATGGCCGTCAGCTGGATCAGAACTTCTACGGGCCGTACGCGCCGTTCCCCGCCTCGCTGCCGGACGTGAAGCTGGCGACCGGCGCCAACGCCGGCCGGGTGGTGCTTCCGTCCTTCACCCTGGTGAACGTTTCGGCGAGCTACGATCTCGCGGACCACGTCGAGGTGTTCGCGCGGGTCGAGAACTTGACCGATGAGGACTACTACGAAGTCTTCGGCTACCGGACGCAGGGCCGCACGGGCACGGTCGGAGCAAGGGTGAAGTTCTAAGCATGAGCCGCGCCTGAAGATGAGGAAAGCCCTTCGCATTGTTGCGCTGGGCGTCGCCGCGGCCATCCTGCCCGGGATGGCCGCGGGTTCCTCCGCGCCGGTGAAGCCGCAGCGCATCCTGTCGATGAACCAATGCACCGACCTCCTGGTCTTGCAGCTGGTCCCGAAAGCGCGGATCGCGGGCGTGACCTACCTGGCCCGCGACGGGGCGCAGGCCCTGTTTCCCGGCGCGGCCACGGGCATCCCGATCAACTACGGGACGCCGGAGGACATCATCCGGTTCCGGCCCGACCTGATCCTGACCGGGGACTTCTCGCTCGCCGTCACGCGACGGCTGGCGAAGGAGGTTGGCGCCCCGATCGTCGAAGTGAAGAGTGCGCGGACCTTCGACGACGTCCGTCGTTCGCTGCGCCAAGTGGGCGCGGCGGTCGGCGAGCCCGACAGGGCCGAGAGGCTGATCCGCCAGATGGACATTCGCCTGGCCGGCCTCGCGGCCCGTCCGTCGGCGCGGCCGGTCCGGGTCGTGGCCTGGGATGGCGGCGCGACCGTGCCGGGCACAGAGACCTTCGCCAACCACATCTTCCAGGCGGCCGGCGCGCTGAATATCGCGGCCCAGCCTGGAGGCGTCTTCACCGGCTTCGACGTGGAGCGCCTGTTGCAGGCGAATCCTGAGGCGCTGCTCTACGGCGGGGGCGCGCGGCCGCTGGTGCAGAACGACGAGAGCCGCCATCGCGTGATCCGGCGCATCTTCGCGGGGCGGCGCATCGGCTATCCCGAAGTGGCCTTCAACTGCGGACTGCCGCAGTCGGCCAAGGCCGCGGTCGACCTGCGCCGCCAACTCGATGCGTTGCCGTCTCGTCCGCAGGCCGGCCGATGAGCCGCACCTTGCCCATGAGCCTGCTGGCGGTCGTGGTCCTGGCGCTCGCGGCGGGCGCCTCGCTGTTCCTGGGCCGAGTGAACATCGGCCCGCATCAGATCTTGGACGGCTTGTTCTCATCCGACGTGAACTTGGCGCGGCTGGTCGTGTTGGAGCTGCGCCTGCCGCGCACGGTGCTGGCGGTCCTGGTGGGCGCGGCGCTGGGGCTTTCGGGCGCGGTGCTGCAGGGCCTGTTGCGCAACCCGCTGGCCGAGCCGGGGCTGCTGGGCGTCTCCAGCGGCGCGGCCCTGGGCGCGGTGGTCTCGATTTACTTCAGCCTGGCGACCGCCTTCAGCCTGGCGACGCCCCTGCTGGGCCTTGTGGGCGCGCTGGGGGCGGGCGCATTGACCTTCGCGCTAGGGCGCGGCGGCACGCTCAGCCTGATCCTGTCGGGATCGGCGGTGTCTGGGCTGATGGCCGCATTCCTGGCCATGGCCCTGAACTTCGCGCCCAACCCCTATGCCGCCTTCGAGATGAGCATCTGGATGCTGGGGTCGCTCTCGCAGAAGAGCTGGGACCACGTGCTGCTGGCCGGACCGTTCATCGTCGCCGGCGTCGCGGTGCTGTCCACACTCGGCCGCGCGATCGACGCCCTGGCCCTGGGCGAGCAGCAAGCGGAGAGCCTCGGCATCGACCTCGACCGCACGCGGGTGCTGGCCCTGGTGGGCGTCGGGCTCGCGGTCGGCGCGGCGACCTCCGTCACCGGTTCGATCGGCTTCATCGGCCTGATCGCGCCGCATCTGGTCCGCCCGTTCGTCGGCTACCAGCCCAGCCGCACCATGCTGCCTTCCGCGCTGTTCGGTGCGGCCTTGCTGCTGCTGGCCGACATCGGCACGCGGGTGCTGCACACCAGTTCGGAGTTGCGGTTGGGGGTGATCACCAGCCTCATCGGCACGCCGTTCTTCTTCTGGCTGGTCGTTCGGCTGCGGAGGATGGCGCCGTGACCGTGCTGTCGGCTGCGGGGATCACGGTCGAGCGCAGCGGCCGCGCCATCGTGGGCGAGGTCTCGGTGACGCTGCAGGCCGGCATGTTCGTGGCCCTGGTAGGCGCGAACGGGGCGGGCAAGTCGACCCTGCTGAGCTGCCTGGCGGGCCTCCTGAAACCGGACGCGGGCGCGGCCATGCTCGACGGCCGCCCCGTGCTCGCCATCCCGCGCCGCGAGCTCGCGCGGCGACGCGCCTACCTGCCCCAGAGCCTGCGGGCCGAGTGGCCGATCTCGGTGGAACGGCTGGTGGCGCTGGGCCTCACGCCGCAGTTGCCGGCGTTCGGCGAGCTGCCGGGCGGGTTCGAGCCGCGCCTGACCCAGGCCATCGAGGCCTGTGACCTCGCGGCGCACCGCTTCCAGGCCGCCACCACGCTCTCGGGCGGCGAACTGGCGCGCGCCATGCTGGCGCGGGCGCTGGTCGGCGACCCGGACGTGCTGCTGGCGGACGAACCCATCTCGGGCCTGGATCCGCGCCATCGCTTCGATACCGTCGCCCGCCTGCGCCGGCTCGCGGTGCAAGATGGCAAGCTGGTGGTGGCGACCATCCACGACATGACCCTGGCGGCTCGCCAGGCCACCCACCTGATGGCGCTGCGCGAGGGGCGGCTGGTTGCGTTCGGCCCGACCGCCGAGACCCTGACGCCGGGCCTCTTGCGCGACGTGTTCGATGTGGAAGCTCGGGTGACGGGCGCCGGGGCCGAGACCCTGGTCGACTACATCGGGACGGCTTGAGCATGGCCGCGGCGCTCATGCTGCAGGGCTGCGGGTCGGACGTGGGCAAGTCGGTGCTGACGGCCGGCCTCTGCCGGCTGTTCACGAACCGTGGTCTGCGCGTGCGTCCGTTCAAGCCGCAGAACATGTCGAACAACGCCGCTGTCGCCGTCGACGGCGGCGAGATCGGCCGCGCCCAGGCGCTGCAGGCGATGGCCTGCTGCGTGGCGCCCAGCGTCCACATGAACCCCGTGCTCCTGAAACCGCAGTCGGATGTCGGCGCCCAGCTCGTGGTTCGCGGCCGGATGGAGGGAACCTGGCAGGCGGCCGGCTATCAGACGCGCAAGGCCGGCCTCCTGCCGACCGTCGTGGAGAGTTTCCGAGAGCTTGCCGCCGGGGCCGACCTGGTGCTGGTGGAGGGCGCCGGCAGCCCGGCCGAGACGAACCTTCGGGCCAACGACATCGCCAACATGGGCTTCGCGCATGCCGCGGACGTTCCGGTGGTGCTGGTGGGCGACATCGACCGCGGTCACGTCATCGCCAGCCTGGTGGGCGCGCACGCCGTGCTCGACGGGCCGGATCGCGACCGGATCCGCGGCTTCCTGATCAACAAGTTCCGGGGCGATCCGCGCCTGTTCGACGACGGACGCACCGATATCGTCGCCCGAACGGGCTGGACCGACCTCGGCATGGCGCCCTGGCTCGCCGCGGCGGCTCGGTTGCCCGCCGAGGATGCCGTGGTCCTGGAGCAGCCGACCCAGGGCGAGCGGCGCCGTGTCACCATCGCCGTGCCGATGCTTTCGCGGATCGCGAACTTCGACGACTTCGATCCGTTGCGCGCCGAGCCGGACGTCGACCTGCGCTTCATTCCGCCTGGCCGGCCGCTGCCGGGCGACGCCGACCTGGTGATCCTGCCGGGGACCAAGGCGACCATGGCCGACCTGGCGTTCCTGAGGGAACAGGGGTGGGAGATCGACCTCGTCGCCCATGTCCGCCGTGGCGGGCGGGTGCTGGGCGTCTGTGGCGGCTATCAGATGCTGGGCGCGCGTATCGCCGATCCCGATGGCGTCGAAGGTCTGCCCGGATCGGCCGCCGGGCTGGGCCTGCTCGAGGTCGAGACCGTGCTCACGCGCGACAAGATCCTGCGGCCGGTGACGGGCGAGCTGGTCGGCGGCGCCGCGTTCCGGGGCTACGAAATGCACGTCGGCCGCACCGCCGGCGCTGGAACGGGCAGGCCGTTCCTGACCTATGCCGACGGCGTGCGAGAGGGGGCGGTCTCTCCCGACGGCCGAATCGGCGGCGCCTATGTGCACGGGCTGTTCTCGGTCGCCACCGCGCGATCGGCGCTCCTGGCGCAACTCGGCGCGACGGCCCGCGTGGGGGATTACGACGCGGTGGTGGATGCGGCCCTGGATGAGATTTCCGATGTCCTCGCGGGCGCCTTCGACATCGATGCGCTGGCTCGGATCGCGGGACTGTGCGCGGCCGGCTAGGCGAATACCTCCGCCCACGACCTGGCCTGCCGGCGCCGAGTGTCAACGCGCGCGAAGAGTGCTAGCGGAGGGGGGTGGCTTAGCAGGGTGACGATGACGCGCGCAGATGGACAGGCCGGAGGCGCGTTGCGGGGGCGCAGGCCTAAAGGGCAGGGGCCGGACCTGCGCCTGTCGATCCTGGACGCGGCCGAATCGCTGTTCTCGCGCCACGGATTCTACGGCGTCACCGTGCGCCAGGTCGCCGCCGAGGCCGGCGTCGACACCGCTCTGATCCACTACTATTTCGGCGCCAAACGCGAGCTGTTCGAGAGCGTGTTCGCCCGCCGCGCCGAGATTCTCAACGACGCCCGCCTCGCCGCGATTCGCGACTACGTCGCCGCACACGAGGGGAACTTGCGCCCGGAGGGGATCATCGAGGCGTTCATCGACCCGCTGATCGATCGGTCGCTCACCAACGACGAGGGCTGGAAGAACTATTTCCGGCTGGTGGCGCTGGTGAACAACACGCCCGCCTGGGGCAGTGAGACCATGCACCGGTTTTTCGATCCGGTGGTCCACCAGCTGGTCGACATGCTCAAGCTCGCGATGCCGGACGCGGAGCTGCGCGACCTCTACTGGGCCTATCAGTTCCTCACAGGCGCGATGATGCTGACGCTTTCGGAGACGGGCCGCATCGACCAGTTGTCGGACGGGCTCTGCCGCTCGAGCGACCTCGCGGCGGTACGGGCGCGGCTCTACGCCTGGTGCGCCGCGGGGCTGGAAGAAGTGGTCCGCCGCCGCCTGTAAGCCGCGGGTTCCAGGGTCTGGATCCCAGCTTGGCCGGGTCGTGCGGAGGCCGGAGAACCGTTTCCAATCCCCTTGTTGCGGCAGCGCAACATTTCAGCGTCAGCGCCTCCCGCTGGTGACGCCATTTGACGCGTGCGCCGTCAGGACTGGTCTCCGAATCTGGTGCATTCAGAATAATAGTGCATAATTACAATATATTATGGAGAATTTGTGCCGGTTCATAGCCCGTCGCACATAGCCATTTGACCGGATTTCGCCTCGAGCGAAGCCTTGGCGAGCGACGATTTCGGCGTCGAACGCACGATTTCATGTGACCGTGAAATTAGGGCTTGCGTGCAGTGCAGCAAAGGAGCACAAGGGTCTTGCCCTTTTGGGCGTTTCCTCCCTAATGACTTGGCCGCGCCCCCGGGTGCGGCCTTTTTTTGCCTGGCGGTCGCAGACGGATCATCGCGTCGTCGAGGCGAGGTCGCGGTTCAGCGCTCATCCTCGACGCCAGTCCGGTAGCCGCGCGCCCGGAACCAGGCCAGGAACTTGGGGACGTCGCTGCTCTTGCAGAGGATGTCGAGACCCTTCGTCGGCCGCACGAACCCCGTACGCCACAAGGTTTCCCGCGCCTGCGACGCATGATCGCTGTTGCGATTTCGCCCGCTGGGGTTGCTTGCATTCCCTCAATTCATAGTCGAGGTTCCGATAAAAGGGGGCCACATGATTCAAGATACGGAGCACGGCAGGCGTCTTGCCCAGAATCTCGTGGATCTCCTTGGCCCATACGAAGAAGAACTGATCGAGCTTGAACGCGATGTGCCGGCGTTAGGTCCCCTGCGGCGGGCCGTGGGCATCGCGATTGCCGAGGCGTGTTACCGCATCTCGGATAGTGCCCTGCCGCAGGAAAGCCTTGTCCCCCCAGCCGATGACGCGGCCAGTCGGGCAAGATAAGCGCTCACTTCTAGGAGACCCGGGAAAACATGGCCAACAGAACCGAGGCGGCCGCCGATCCAGTGGACGTCGCCGTCGGCGCGCGAATCCGGCTGTTGCGCAAAGTGCGGGGCTTGTCCCAGCAGGCGCTGGCCGAAGCCGCCGGCGTCACGTTCCAACAGATCCAGAAATACGAGCGCGGCGCAAACCGTGTGAGTGCGTCCATGCTGACGCGAATCTCCAAGACCCTGGGCGTGCCCGTGGCCGAGATGTTTGGCGAAACATCGGTCCATAGCGGCGCCGTCGACGAGGTCGCGGCGCTCCTGGCTGAACCCGGCGCGCTGGAGTTGCTCAAAGCCTATTCCTGCCTGCCGCGCGGGGTTTCCCGCTCAGCCCTGGTGGAATTCGTCCGCAGCCTGCGGAGCCAGCCGAGCTGATCTCGCCGCGTTCGTCGGCCTGCCTTGCCGCCCTGGCTGCGGTCGCCTCGGCGTCACCTGTCCGAGCGGGGCGCCCATGGCCGCCACCGACGGCGACAAGGCGCTTCTGACCCGGCTGAACCAGGTGAACAGGACGCTTGGCCTCGCTGAGATGCCGGCCGGCGACCCGGCGAGCCGCGGCGCCGGTGATATCTCGTTCGTGGGCTTCATCGACGGACTGGTGGGCATGGCCGGGCAAGGCAGTTACGCGCCGGGCGAGACCGCGGACCTCCGGAGCCTGGACGCCCAGGCCAAGCGCACGGCGCTGTTGCTCACGCGGCTTTCCAAGGAGCCGCGGGCAGAACGCCGGGTCGTCGCCGGCACAGATTCGCGACCGGCTGGCGCCGCACCCTGACGCCCTGTCGTCGAGAGCTCGGTCCGTTGAAGGGAAACTCAACGGGGCCACAGACAATCAGCTTACTCCTACTTATCGCGTAGGACTATCGTCGCGGCATGCCGGAGGCCCGTATCGAGCTCGAAATGGATGACGGCGTCCTGGACGCCCTTGTCGTCTGCCCGGAGACACCGGGCCGCAAGTCGCCCATTCTGCTGCTTTCCGCGGCGACCGAGCTTGTCTCTACGATCGCCACCACGGCTCGGCGGCTATCCGCCCACAATTATTTCGTGCTCGTCCCGGATCTGGCCCGGCTTGGCGCCGAGGACAGCCGGGAAGCCGCGCGGGCTTGCCTGGACCATTTTGCCGACGAGCGGCGCGTCGACGATACTCGGGTGGGAGCCCTCGGTTTCGGCGCCGGCGCCGACCTGGCCTTAAGCCTGGCTGCAGAGCGGTCGGAGCGCGTCGCCGCGGTGGCGGCATATGGCGGTCGCGGTTTCAGCGCCCGCGAGGCGCTGGAAATAACACAGAAAATCAATGGATTGGTCCGGATTGGATATGCGGCCGGTGTTCTGCCGCGACGCGCCGCCGTGCTTGAGGCGGCGCTCAATCTCTCCGGCGTGTTGTTCGACACCGAGTTTTGCGACGGCGAGCCGAACTGGGCGGATCTGCTCGATTTCTTCGCCCGCGGGCTCGCCGCCCCCTTGTCCGACCGGCCCGCTGCCGCGGATCCGAAGGATGCGCCCCTCAACCTTTAGGCGACTCATCTCACGCATCTTCTGTAGCGCTGAACGCGCGCCACGCTAGGATGTCCACAGCGACTCGGTTGCGGCGACCCCCGCCGGGACCTCGCGCCAACATTTTAGCCCGGGGGAGCCCATGGCCACGGAAAAGAAGACGAACGCCCTGCAGAAGCCGCTTACGCCCTCCGCCGAACTGGCGGCCGTGGTGGGCGCCGGCCAACTGTCGCGCGGCGAGACGGTCTCGAAGATTTGGGAGTACATCAAGAAGAACAACCTTCAGAATCCCGCGAACAAGCGCGAGATCCTGGCGGACGAAAAGCTGAAGCCCGTCTTCCACGGCAAGGACAAGGTCAGCATGTTCGAGATGAACAAGCACCTGGCCGCGCACCTGAAATAGGATGGGTGTGGCGTTTCCCCACGCCTCAACCATGAAGAATGGAAAGACCTCGCGGGCCGCTCGCCTTGCGGGGTCTCTTCACATCTGGACCTTGTGCCTACATAAGAGCCGACCTTCGCGGCGCGGGCCGCGGCCTCTTCGCTTACGGACGCTTTCGTGACCTCGCCCAACAGAGTCATCATCCTCGCGGCAGGTCAGGGCAAGCGCCTGCTGCCGCTGACCGAGGCGCGGCCGAAATGCCTCATCGAGCTGTCAGGGCGCACGCTGCTGGCGTGGCAGCTTCTGCGCTTACAGGCCGCGGGCGTGCAGGAGGCGGTGATCGTCACCGGTTTCCGCGCCGACGCGGTCGAGGCGGAGGTCGCCGCCCTGGGCTTGGCGATGCCCGTGCGGCTGGTCTTCAACCCGTTCTACACGGTGTCGGACAACACGGCCTCATGCTGGATCGTGCGTCATGAGTTCGACCGAGAGGTGTTGGTCCTGAATGGCGACACCTTGTTCGGGCCAGGCGTGGCAGAGGCGCTGCTGGCCGCTCCCCCGGCCGAGATCACCGTCACCATCGACCGCAAGCCCGCCTACGATGCCGACGACATGAAGGTGCTGACCGAGCACGGCCGCCTGAAGGCCATCGGCAAGACGATCGAGGCCTATGACGCCGAGTCCATCGGTTTCCTGCGCTTCTCGAAGGCAGGCGCCGCCAAGTTCGCCGCCGGCGTCGAACAGGTGCTGCAGACCCCTGAAGGGCTGCGCCGTTGGTACCTCTCGGTGATCGACGAGTTGGCTCGGGCCGATGTCGACGTGCAGGTCGCCTCCATTGAAGGTCTCGAATGGGGTGAGATGGACTTCCCGCAGGACGTCGAGAACCTGAACCGGCTTTCCAGCAGCTGGACGGCCCCTTAGTCCCCGACGATCCGCCGGACCAGGTCCAGGTCGGCAGGTTTGTCCACGTCCACCGACGCCAGGCCAAACGGCGTCTCGACGATCGCGGCCCTGACTCCGGCAAGCCCACCCAGCCGCCCCGTGGCGTCGCGCAGGCTGAGGCGTCGCAACACATAGCGCAGCAGCATCCGCGGTCCGAGGATCTGAGCCATCTTCCATGGACGCTTGCGCTCGGCCTCCACCCGCCGCCACAGATCGATGACGCCGAGCGCGCGGTCGTTGGCGAGGTAGAACAGGTTGCAGCCGGACCAGTCGCCGTCCGCGAGCTTGAGCCACGTCCGCTGGGTGTCCGGGGCCGCGGCCTCGACCGTGGCGCGGCCGGCGACCAGGACCGTCACATCCGCGTCGGACGGGGTGTCGGCCAGGAAACGGGCTACCCATTCCGGCTGGAGCAGGGCGTGGTCGGCGGTGGTCACCACCAGGGGCGTGCCCAGAAGCGCCGCGCCCGCCTTGACGCTCAGGCTGGGCCCGGCGGCCTCATCCAAGGCCTCGACGCCGAGGCGGGCGATCTCGGCTCGAACGTCGGCGTGGCTCGAGATCACCGCGATCCGCGCCGCGCCCGCCTGCCGCAGGGCGGCGACCACGCGGCTCAACAGCGTCTCGCCGCCGAGGCGGATCAGCGCCTTGTGCGTGGCGCCCCCATAGGCCGCCACCGGATCGACCCCGCCACGCGAGCCCGCCAGCACCAGCGCCGAGAATCCGGTCACGCCAGCGCCTTCTCGTACAGCCGGTAGGTTTTGTAGACCTTCGCCCCGCCCGCGTCGCAGATCCGGCGCATGGCGGCGTTGTCTTCCAGGATCCAGGAGAGTTCGTAGCGCTCGTAGCCCTGCTTGCGCGCCGCCTGGGCCACCGCGTCGATGAGTTGGAAGGGCAGGAGCTGGCCGCGTCGGGTGGTCGCGAACCTGCGTTTCACGCCCATCAGCGGGACCCGGCCGGTCTTGGGTCCCTTTACCTTCAGCCGCCACAGCAGTTTCGCCCAGCCGAACGGAAACAGCCGGCCCTTCAGGTCGGAGATCGCCTCGTTGATGTTGGGCAACAGGATCATGAATCCGGCCGGCTCCCCGTCGATCTCCGCGAACCAGGCCAGCCGCGGATCGATCAGCAGCTTCAGGGTGTTGGCCAGGGTCTGGGTCTCGGCCGCGGTGGTCGGCGTGAAGCCCCAGTTGCCGGACCAGGCGTCGTTCAGGATGCCGGTGAGGGTCTGCACCTCCTCGTCCAGGCGCTTCATCTCCAGCGTGCGCAGCCTGACGCCCTCCGGCAGGCCCTTGCGTATGCGGCGCAGGATCGGGCCAGGCAGGTCGTCGGCCACGCTGCAGACGTAGGCGAAGATGTCCTTGGCCCTGGCGTAGCCGGCGCCTTCGATCCGACTTGGCGTATAGGGCGGGTCGTGACCCATCATGAACATCGGGGGCGTGTCGTGCCCCTCCACGAGCAGGCCGACTTCCTCGTTCGTCGACAGGTTCACCGGTCCGACGGCGGCCTTGCACCCCTTGGCCTTGAGCCATCCCTCGGCGGCGGCGAAGAGGGCTTGGAACACCTCGGCGTCGTCTTCGGCCGCGATCATCCCGAAGTGGCCGATGCCCTCGCGGGTTTGCGGGTTCAGATGGTCGATCTGGGCGCTGATCCGGCCGACGTCGCGGCCGTCTTTCACCGCCAGCCACATCTGCACGTCGGCGTGCTCGAAGAACGGATTGCCCTTGGCGGTCAGCGACTCGCCACGCTCGAGGATCAGAGGCGCGATATAGTTCGGGTCGTGCTCGCCCAGCCGCATGGGCACGCGGATGAACCGGTCCAGCTCCGTTTTGGAACCGACCGGGACGATATCGACGCCCGCCCCCACGATCATCCCTCCAGATAGAGCAGCACGGTGACCCCGAGCGCCGCGAACATGGCAGGGGCGGCCCAGGCGGCCAGGATGGGGGGCGCTGCGCCGTTCTCACCCAGCGCCGTGAAGGCGCCGTCGAACACCAGGTACAACAGGCCGGCCGCCAGGCACTGGACCAACAGCGTGGCGCCGCCGCCCCTGAAATTGGCCATGGCCGCCGGCGCCGCCAGCAGCAGCATCACCAGGCACGCGACCGGCGCGGCCCATGAGCGTTGCAGCTGGGTGTCGTAGAAGGTGCGCGGGCGCACCGAGAGGCCTCCGGCGAGCGCCCGGCTGGCCTCGGCGGCGGTCACCGTCGTCTGCCCGGCCGCCAACATCCGCACGTCGCCGGGCCGCAAGTTCCGGCTCCAGTCCATCGACCGCGCCTGGCCCTCGGCGATGCTTGCGGGGCCGAGGGTCTCGAAGCGGGGCTCGACCAGCCGCCAGCGATCGTACTCATAGACCGCCGCCGTGGCGTTGGTGCGCTGCACGAGCCGTCCCGTGGCGTCCCGGCGGTAGATGGTGACCTTCTCCAGGCTGTGGCCATCGGGGTCGCGGGGCACAGCCACCACAATCTCATCGCCGACCCGGAAGGTGACGGGCTCGACGGCCTTTACGTCCTGCTTCGGCGTGCTGGCTTGCCACCAATCGGACAGGACGTGGTCGGTGCGCGGGGCGATCTGCAGCCCGATGGCGAGTTGGGTCAACGCCAGCAGCAGCGCCGCCGGAACCGCCATCATCGTGATGCGGTAGGCTGAGATTCCGGTCGATCGCATGGCGGTCACCGCGCTGTCGCCCGCCAGCTTGGCGAAGGCGAAGAGCGAACCCGCGAGGACGGCGAGCGGGGCTGCCTGTTCGATCATCCGCGGCAGTCGCAGCAGGGCGTAGTATCCGACGCCGCCGGCGCCAAGATCGCGGTCGAGGATGTCGTTGGTGACGTCCAGCAGGTCGAGGATCTGCAGGATGCCGACCAGCACCAGCAGAGCGAGCAAGATCCGCGACCCGACCAGTTTCAGCAGATAGCCGCCCAGGGTCATGGCGTCGCGGCCGCAGCCGCCTTCTTCATCTGCAGCCGGGCGATAAGCGCGGCCAGATGCTCCATGGCCCGGCCGATCGGCGTCTCGCCCGGCCGCTTCCGGCTGGTGATGAACACCGTGAAGGCGATGGCCGCGAAGATCAGGAACGGCCCGCCCACGGCGAGTTCGGCGGGCGCGCGGCCCTTGGCGGCCAGGCCCTCGCCCAACTGCACGACGTGGTGGAACGCCAACAACAGCAGGCCGCCGACGATGGCTCCGGGCGCGCGGCCGCTGCGCTTGGCGGCAAGCCCCAGGGGAACGGCCAGAAGCGGCAACAGCGGCAACGAGAGAGCGCGCGCGAGGCGGCCATAGAGCTCGGCCTTCAACGCCGAGCGGGGCAGGGTGGAGCGCCCCGACCGCGCCTGGTCGGCCAGCTCGAAGAGCGTCAGCTCCCGCTCGTCGCCGCCGCGCGCGCGCAGCAGCTTGGCGGGTCCGGTCATCGGCAGCTGCATGGTGAAGGTCTTGAAGCTGAGGATCTCGGGCCGGCCCTGGTCGTTGAAGCGGAGCTGCTGGCCGTTCTGTAGCTCCAGGCGAACGTTCTGGCCGTCGGCGGCGCGGCGGATCTCGGCCATACCGGCGGTGGTGATCTCCTCGCGGCCCTTATCGGTCAGGCGGCGGATGAATATGCGCGAGAGCCGTTGTCCGGCGGCGTCCGCCTCATCCGTCGTCATGGTCAGGTCTTTGGACGGCGTCAGGATCGTCTCGGCGGGGACCAGGCCGTTCCAGCCGGCGTTCTGGGCCGTATGCAGGACCGCGCGGTAGGCATAGCGGCTGTACGGCTGCAGGAAGCCGAACACCAGCAGGCTCACGGCCGTCAGGGCGGCGGCGAGGCACAGGTAGGGCGCGGCCAGGCGGGTCAGCGAGACGCCCGCGGCCAGCAACGCGTCGATCTCCGATGCCTGGTTCATACGGTTCACCACCACGACCAGGGCGAGGAAGAAGGCGGCCGGAAGGGTCAGTCCGAGGTAGTGGGGAACCAGGTTCACGGCGAGCTGGGCGACGAAGCCGAAGCGGTCGCTGGAGGCCGACAGCATGTCGAGCAGCCGGAGGATTCGCTCGAGGAGGAGCGCGATCAGGGTCACGCCCATCGCTCCCACCATTGGCCAGAAGGCCAGGCGGAGCAGGTAGCGGTCGATGAGACTCAACGGGTCCCCCGGGTAGTGGCGGTCATGCCCGCCAGCGGGCGGCGAAATCGGCGGCGAGCGCCGCCGCCTCCTCCTCGCTCAGTGCGAGGTGAGACGCAAGCGCGGGCGGACCCGGCCAGCCCACATCCTTGAAGATTTGCCCCCGATACTCCCGCCCACCGTCATATCGTGGCAGTACGTGGAAGTGGACGTCGGGGTCGACCATCATCAGCATCAGGTAGTTGATGCGCTCATAGGCGACGACGGGGCCGAGCAGGGCTTCGATGCCGTCTATGGCCTGCTTCATGTCGCCGAACGCGGCGGCGGAGAGGTCGGAAAACGCCTTCGCCTCATCCTTGCAAACCAGCACCAACGCGCCAAAGGTGGGCTGTTGCGGTCGCACAAGCACCAGCCAGTGCGCCGTCTCCGCGACCAGGGTGCGCGGGTAGCCGAACTTGCGGGCCGTCGGGTTCGTCACGACTTGTCCATGCCAGGTGAGCGGCCAAGCCGCAGCGCGATCATAAGGAGCCGGTCCTGACCATGAAAGGCCGAACGGCCGCAATCGCCATCGCCGCGGGGGTTCTGTCCGCAAGCCCCGCCCTGGCCGACCAGGGTTGCGCCGGGGTGCGCGCGCCCACGTCGTCCAAGCTGACCGTGCATGTCACCGGCGTCCGCCCGGCCGTGGGCGAGGTGGCGATCACCGTCTATCCCGACGACAAGCGCCGGTTCCTCGCCAAGGGCGGCAAGCTGGCGCGCCAGAGGCTGCGGGCCGCCGCCAGCGTCCGCGCATGTTTCTGGGCGCCGCCGGGCAGCTATGCCGTCGCGATCTACCACGACCGGGATGGCGACCGGGATTTCGACCGCACGATCGTAGGCTTGCCGGCGGAGGGCTTTGGCTTCTCCAATGACCCGGAGACCAAGACGGGCCTGCCGGCGCTTTCCGCCGTTCGATTTCGCCTGGGGGCCGGCGAACGCGTCGTGCCGATCCAGATGAGGTACCTGCGCTAGCACAGGACGAAGGTCCCCAGCTTCTCCACCGTGGTTGCGGCGGTGACGCCATGGGCCGTGACTTCGGTCCGAAACCCCGTTCCATCGCGCGTGACGGCGATCTCGTTCCAGCGCGCCGGCTGACCGCGGCCGCCGGTCGGCGTCGAGGCGGCGGGAACGGCAAGGATCGGGATCGTGCCGGTCGGACCCGGGGCGCCCGTCAGCAGGGCCTCGTGCGCATGGCCGTGCAGGATCAGCTCGGCGCCCGCTTCGGCCAGCATGGCGCGCAACGCCGGCGCGTCGGTCAGCTCCTTGCGGCCCGCCACCACGCCGCGCGCGACCGGATGGTGCAGCAGGACCACGCGGTAGAGGCCGCGCTCCGCGCCTTGGCGCAGCAGCGCGCCCGCCTTGTCGATCTGCGCCGCTCCCAGGGTCCCTTGCGCCAGGTGCAGCGCGGTCGGGACCGCCGACGATAGATTGACCAGCACCACGGGGCCACGGACCCGGAGGTAGGGGAAGCCGACCTCGGGATCGTCGCCCAGCCACGGCGTCCAGGGCTCGAAGTCCATGGGCGCGCCGGCCGCGCTGAGCGCATCGTGGTTGCCCGGGCTCACGGTGACGTCGGCGGGATCGCCCAGTCGTTTCAGCCATGCGCGAGCGGCGTCGAATTCCTCGGGCGTGGCGAAGTTGATCAAATCGCCGGTTATGGCCACGTGGTCGGGCTTGTGGGCCGTCACGTCTGCGGCGATGGCATCGAGGACGGCCTGTACGTGCCTGTGTTGCTTGCGCCGCCAGGCGAACCGGCTCAGCAGGCGCTTGGAGGCGACGTCGCGCCAACGGAACGGCAACGGCGGCGGCGGGAGCTGCAAGTCCGACAGATGGGCGAGGCGGAACGCGGTCACGAGCTTTCCTAACGGAACGGCGCTCGGTATCAGGTTCCGTTGATTTGCGTGAGAGGCGCGCGAGGGTTTTGCAGACCATGGCTGAAACGGCCGCCGCGCCGGCGGGGATGATCCTGGGCGCGGGCGAGGTGCGCATCTGGGGGATGACCGCGCGGGAGCGGCTGCGGCGCACCTTCGCGCGCGCCAAGCTGAGCGTGGTCGACGCGCCGCCGGCCTCGGGCGGTGTGGTGCTGGCGCTGGGCGGATGGGTCTACGACGAAAGCCTGCTGGCGACCCTCGCGAAGCGTCCGGGCTCGGTGCTGATCACCGACGATGGCGAGGCGGTGGCCGCCCACGTGCCAGCTGAACGCGCCGCCGAGGCCGCGGCAGCCCTGGAGCGGGGCTCCGACCCCGGAGGCCTGGCGCGGCTGTCGCTGGCCGAGCTCGCCTACAACGAGGCGCTGCGCAAGCGCGAGCCACCGGTGCTGGTGCGCCTGACGCCGGACAACGTGCGCGCGGTCGAGGCGCGCACCTTCGCCGGCTCCTACAAGGGCGTGACCGACGTGGTCACCAAGTACTGGTGGCCGGTCCCGGCGCGGATCGTCACCCGCTGGTGCGCGGTGGCGAAGTTGAAGCCCAACCACGTGACCTTCGTCGGCTTTCTATTGGTGTTGGCCGCCTTCTGGCTGTTCTGGCAGGGGCAGTTCGGCTGGGGGCTGGTCTGCGGCTGGATCATGACCTTCCTCGACACCGTCGATGGCAAGCTGGCGCGGGTGACCCTGACGTCGTCGGCGATCGGCAACGTGTTCGACCACGGCATTGACCTGATCCACCCACCGTTCTGGTGGTGGGCCTGGTATGTGGGCTGCTTCGGCGCCGGGGTCGCGCTGGACTGGCCTGGGATCGCCCTGATCGTGATCCTGGCGGGCTATGTGCTGCAGCGGGTGGAGGAGGGCGCTTTCATGCGGCTCTTCGGCTTCCACGTGCATGCCTGGCGGCCGTTCGACAGTTTCTTCCGGCTGATCACCGCGCGCCGGAACCCTAACCTGCTGATCCTGACGCCGGCGTGGCTGCTGGGTTATCCGGGCGTTGGCCTGTACCTGGTGGCGATCTGGACTGGGATCTGCCTGATCGTCCACGCGGCCCAGGTGGCGCAGGCCATGGCCATGCCGCGCGCGCGCGTGGTCTCCTGGCTCTCGCGGTGATCCGCGCCGGCCTCATCTGGAACCGGCACAGCCACCGCAACCGTGGCGTTGGCGGTATGCCGTCGTTGCCGGAGGACGTGCTCGACATCGTTCCGGAGGAGCCCAGCCACCTGATGGCCGGCCTGCGCCGGTTCGCCAGCGAGGGCGTCGAGCTGGTGGTGATCGACGGCGGCGACGGCACGGTGCGCGAAGTGCTGACGCGGCTGCCCGAGGCCTATGACGGCAGGATCCCGCGGCTGGCGGTGCTGCCGAACGGCAAGACCAATGCCCTGGCCCTCGACATCGAGACGCCCCTGGGAACAACCCTGGAGCAGATCCTGGCCGCGGGTCAGGCCGGCAAGCCCACCAAGCGCCGACAATGCCTCGAGGTGGTCCGCGCCGGGCAGACCGCGCCGGAGCGCCGCGGCTTTCTGCTGGGCGTCGGCGCGTTCGTGCGCGCCACGAAGCTCGCCCAGAAGAACCACGGGCGGGGCTTCTTCGACGACGCGGCGGTGGGGGTGACCATGGCCGGCGCGCTGGGGCGCACGCTGCTGGGCGGCGCGGGCGACCGCTGGCGGCGCGGCGAGCCACTCAGCCTGTCCATCGCGGCCATGCCCGAGGAGCGCCGCTGGTTCCTGGTCATGGCCTCGACGCTCAAGCGTTTTCCGATGGGCTTCAAGCCATATGGCGAGCCGCGCGAGGGGCTGAAGGTGCTGTCGGTTGAGGCTCCGCCCAAGCGCCTGCTGCGCGCCCTGCCCGTGATCATGCGGGGCCAGGACGCGCCCTGGCTCAAGGCCAGCGGCTATCACCGCCATGACGTGGACAGCTTCCGGATGAGCCTGCCGGGCGACTTCGTGCTCGATGGCGAGCCCTACAAGGGCGGAGACCTGACGGTCCGGCAGGGACCGGCCCTGGAGTTCGTGATTCCGTGACCGGCGAACTCGCCCAGCGCGTCGAGGCCGAACTGGCGTCGCACGCGCCCGAGGCGGTGGTCGAGCTGGCGCGGAGCCTGGCTGATCCAGCGCGCGACGCCGCCATCCTCTACTATGGCTCGACGCTGCGGACCCGCGACCTCTCCGGAATCCTCGATTTCTATCGGTTGACCCGCCAGCCGCATCGTCGGGGCGTGCGCGGCCTGGTCGAGCAGGCGATCTGGCCGGAGGTCAGCTACCACGAGGTGGAGATCGGCGGTCGGCTGCTGCGGGCGAAGGTGGCGACGATGCCGCTGGCGACCTTCCGGCGGGCCGCGGAGGGGCGCACCCTCGACACCACCATCTGGGCCCGGTTCGTGCAGCCCGCCCAGCGGGTGTGGAGCGCCGATCGTTCCGCCGCGCAGGAGGCCGCGCAGGCCGTCACTGCTGCGGTGGTCGCCGCCGCTCGCTACGCCGCCGCGCTGGGACCCGAAGCCGGCCCTGCCGACACCTTTTGGCTGGCCCTGTTCCGGCGCACCTATGCCGCCGAGTTCCGGGTGGAAAGCACGGAACGCGCGGACACCGTGCTGGCGTCGGCGGCGGACCGGTTCACGGATATCCTGCCGTGGGCATGGCGCGAGGGCGGGGTGTCGTTCACGGAGCAGGGCGGCGTGCTCCGACCCGCCAGGCAGGGCCTGCCCGGCTGGACCTGGCCGAACCTGGCTGGCAAGCCGCTGAACGTGGCGCGGATCCTGAAGGCCGCCTTCACCTTCGACGGCGCAGCGCGCTACGCGGCCTACAAGGTCGAGCGGCACACCGGGATCGAGATCGCCGTCACGCCTTTCCGCGAGCGCCACCCGTTCCTGGCGGCGCCCGGGGCCTGGCTGGAATTGCGGCGGCGTCAGGCCAGGGCGCGGCGGGCGCGCTTGAGCAGCCCGAATTCCTGACCCAGCTGCTCGAACACCGCCAGCACCTGGTCGATCTGTTCCGGCGTGTGGGCGGCGCTGACGCTGGAGCGCA
>DASVNS010000162.1:0-3304 GCA_036383735.1 Phenylobacterium sp.
TCCCAGATCGGCGCCACCAGGCCGTAGCACTGGCCGCGATGCTCGACGCACTCGCCGATGGCGTAGATCGCCGGGTCGGAGGTCCGCAGGGTGTCGTCCACCACCACGCCGCGGTTGACGTCCAGCCCCGCCGCCTTGGCCAGGCTCGAGCCCGGGCGGATGCCCACGGCCATCACCAGCAGGTCGCAGGGCAGCGTGCGGCCATCCTTCAGCTTCAGGCCCGCGACGCGACCGTCCTTGCCGACGATCTCCTCGGATTGCGCTTCGAGCACCGTCTCGACGCCCTTGGCCGCCAGCGCCTCGGTGAGCAGGAAACCGGCCGACGCGTCCAGCTGGCGCTCCATCAGCACGTCCATCAGGTGGACCACGGTCGCCGACATGCCGCGCTTGGAAAGCCCGTAGGCGGCCTCGATGCCCAGCAGGCCGCCGCCGATCACCACGGCCTTGGCGCCGGGCTGCGCCGCGGCGATCATCGCCTCGACGTCGTCCAGATCGCGGAAAGTGACCACGCCCGCCAGGTCGGCGCCCGGCAGCGGCAGCCGGATCGGGTCCGATCCCGTGGCCAGGATCAGCCGGTCGTAAGGAACCTCACGACCGTCCTCGGCGCGGACGAGGCGCGCGTCGCGGTCGATGGCCTCGACCTTGGCGCCCGCGTGCAGGACGATGCCGTTGTCCGCGTACCAAGCCTCGTCGTTGATCACGATGTCGGCGAACGACTTCTCGCCGGCCAGCACGGGCGACAACATGATCCGGTCGTAGTTCACCCGCGGCTCGGCGCCGAAGATGGTGATGTCGTAGCGGCCGGGATCGCGCTTGAGCACTTCCTGGACCGCCCGGCAGCCGGCCATGCCGTTGCCGACGACGACGAGTCTTTGCTTGGTCATGGAGCCGTCCTTAGAGCCGCAGCGCCGCGCCGGCCAGTTCTGGCCAGGTCTTGCGCCAGCGGGCCTTGATCCCGATCAGGCCGACCAGCGCCAGCAGGGCCAGGCCGGCGAAGGCCAGCAGACCCATCTGGTAGGAGCCCGTCACCTGCTTGGCCCAGCCCAGGCTGGAAGCCAGGTAGAAGCCGCCGACGCCACCGGTCATGCCCACCAGGCCCGTGACCACGCCGATCTCCTTGCCGAAGCGCTGCGGGGCGAGTTGGAAGACCGCGCCGTTGCCGGCGCCCAGCGACACCATCGAGAACATCATGAGGCCGAGCGCCACCCAGGCGCTGGGCTGCTGGAAGCTGACCAGGGCGAGGCCGAGGGCCGCAAGCACATAGACCACGGTCAGGGTGCGCACGCCGCCGAAACGGTCGGCCAGCGCCCCGCCCACCGGCCGGACGAACGATCCGGCGAAGACGCAGGCCGCGGTGAAGAAACCCGCGGTCACCGCCGGAAGGCCGTACTCGGCGTTGAAGTAGATGGTCAGCGAAGAGGACAGGCCCACGAAACCGCCGAACGTCACGCCATAGAGGGCCATCAGCCACCAGGCGTCGCCCGTGCCCAGCACGCCCATGTACTCGGCCAGGGTCTTGCGGGGCGGAGGGTTCGGGGCGTCCTTGGCGAACACCAGATAGACCACGAACGCCACCATCAGCGGCAGAGCGGCCAGGCCGATCACGTTCTGCCAGCCAAACGTCTGGGCCAGGAATGGGGCGAACAGGGCGGCCAGAGCCGTGCCCGAGTTCCCCGCGCCGGCGATGCCGAGGGCGAGGCCCTGGTGCTCCGGCGGATACCAGCGGGAGGCCAGCGGCAGGGCCACGGCGAACGACGCGCCGGCGACGCCCAGCACCGTGCCGAGCGCCAGCACCTGATGGTAGCTGTGCACGCCCAGGAACCAGGCCACGATCAGGCCGCCGAGCACGATGAGTTGCCCGATGAGGCCGGTCTTCTTGGGTCCGATGTGGTCGACCATCAGCCCCGCCACCAGGCGGAGCAGCGCGCCCGACAGCACGGGCACGGCGACCATGAATCCCTTTTGCGCGGGGGTCAGGCCGAAGTCCTTGGCGATCGCGACCCCAAGCGGCCCCAGGATCACCCAGGTCATGAAGCTAAGGTCGAAATAGAAGAAGGCGGAGAGCAGAGTCGGCGTGTGGCCTGATTTCAGGAACGAGCGGCTGACCATTGGACGTAAGGCCCCTGTTGGATGTGGACGGGCGGCGTCGCCTGGGAAAGGGAAGGCTCAACTTCGAGCCGATCCGGAAGCCGCGAACGCCATTGTCCTGGGCCTTGAGCCAGAAGTAAGCGCGTCGCGGGCCCCGCGTCACCCGCCGTTGGCCCCTCGCGCCAAAGGCATTTCGCTGCAGTGCAAAATACAGGCGCCGGAGGGGCCTTCGGCGCCTGTATTTTAGGCTATGCCGCCGCGCGCAGGGCAGTGTGACGAGCGTAAAGGAACTCGATGACGGCGTGTCGGGCGGCGATATAGGCCGGCGTGGTGTCGACCTCGATCCGTTGCCGGGGTCGAGGCAGCTCCACCTGCACGATGTCGCCGATCTCGGCCGACGGGCCATTGGTCATCATCACGATGCGGTCTGAAAGCAGCACCGCCTCGTCGACGTCGTGGGTGATCATCAGCACCGTGTTGCCGAGCTTGGCGTGGATCTCCATCACGCTGTCCTGGAGGTTGGCGCGGGTCAGGGCGTCCAGGGCCCCGAACGGCTCGTCCAGCAGCAGCACCTTGGGCTCCATGGCCAGCGCACGGGCCAGGCCCACGCGCTGCTTCATGCCGCCCGAGATCTCGTGGGGCTTCTTGTCCTTGGCGTGGGTCATCTGCACCAGTTCGAGGTTGTGCAGCGTCCAGGCGTGGCGATCGGTGCGGCTTTTCTTGCCGCGGAACACCTTGTCGACCCCCAGGCGGACGTTTTCGTAGACCGTCAGCCAGGGCAGCAGCGAATGGTTCTGGAACACCACCGCGCGGTCCGGGCCAGGTCCGTCGACCGCCTGCTTGTCGAGGATCACCGCGCCGCGGCTCACCGGCAACAGGCCCGCGACCACGTTCAGCAGGGTGGACTTGCCGCAGCCCGAGTGGCCGATGATCGAGATGAATTCACCGCGATCGACGGTGAGGTCGACGCCCTTCAGCACCTCGGTGGCGCGCTCGCCGGCGTTGAAGGTGACGCCGACGTCTTCGATGGAGAGATAGGCTCTGCTGGTCATGGCTGAGGATCCTAGCTCGCGGCCGCGCCGCGGGAGACGATACGGCCGAGGAGCGCGACCAGCCGGTCGAGCGCGAAGCCGACCAGGCCGACCCACACCAGGGCCACGACGATGTCCGAGATCCGGGACGCGTTGTACTGGTCCCAGATGAAGAAGCCGACGCC
>DASVNS010000163.1:0-2288 GCA_036383735.1 Phenylobacterium sp.
TCACCGCCGGCCGAACAATCTCTCGATGTCCGCGAGTTTCAGTTCCACATAGGTCGGCCTGCCGTGGTTGCACTGGCCGGAGTGGGGGGTGGCTTCCATCTGACGCAGCAGCGCGTTCATCTCGGGTGCGCTGAGCCGGCGGCCGGCGCGCACCGACCCGTGGCAGGCCATGGTGGAGCAGACGTCCTCCAGTCGCTCCTTCAGCGCCAGCGCAGATCCATTCTCGGCCAGGTCGTCGGCGATGTCGCGGATCAGGCCGGCCGCGTCGGTCTCGCCGAGCAGCGCCGGGACCTCGCGCACCAGGATCGCGCCGGGTCCGAAGCTCTCGATCGTCAGGCCGAGCGCGGCGAGTTCCTCGGCCCGGGAGACGACGCGTTCCGCCTCGGCCGGATCCAGTTCCACCACCTCGGGCAGCAGCAGGGCCTGGCGGGCCACGCCGCCTTCGGCCAGCTCGCCCTTCATGCGCTCGTAGACCAGGCGCTCGTGGGCGGCGTGCTGGTCGACGATGACCACTCCGTCGCGGGTCTGGGCGACGATGTAGGTCTCGTGCACCTGGGCCCGGGCCGCGCCCAACGGATAGTCGACGGGATCGAACGCCGGGGCGGGGGCGTCCGCGACGCCCGGCCCGCCATAGCCTTCCGGGGCCTCTGCGCGGGCGGAGACCTCCGAGAGGCCGGGGATCGACTGCACGGCGGCCTGCCAGCCACCGGCGCTCCAGGCCGAGAACCCAGCGCCTGACGCTCGGGGCGGCGGATAGCTGGAGGGAAGACCTTGCGGCCTGAACCCGCCCAGCGCCGCGGCGGCGACCGTGGTCGAGGCCCGGTGACCCGCACCCGCCAGCGAGTGGCGCAGGCCGCTGACGATCAGGCCGCGCACCAGGCCCGGATCGCGGAACCGCACCTCGGCCTTGGCCGGGTGCACGTTGACGTCCACCAGGCCGGGGTCCAGCTCGACGTATAGGGCGCAGGCCGGATGGCGGTCGCGGGCCAGGAAGTCGGCATAGGCGCCGCGCAATGCCCCCTGCAGCAGCCGGTCGCGCACCGGGCGGCCGTTGACGAACAGGTACTGGTGCGCCGCGTTGCCCCGGTTGTAGGTCGGAAGGCCGGCATAGCCGGACAGGCGAACCCCCTCGCGCTCGTGGTCGATCAGCAGGGCGTTTTCCGAGAACTCGCGGCCCATGATCGCGCCAAGCCGCGCCAGCCGGCCCGCGTCGCCGGGCGCCTCGGCCGGCAGGCGCAGGGTGCGGCGACCGTCGATGTCGAGCGCGAAGCCCACCGCCTCATTGGCCATGGCCTGGCGTTTCAGCTCCTCGGTGATCGCCTGCGATTCCGAGCGCTCGGACTTCATGAATTTCAGCCGCGCCGGCGTGGCGTAGAACAGGTCGCGCACCTCGACCCGCGCGCCGTGCGGTCCCGGAAAGCCCGCCGGCGTCACGGCGTTCACCGCGCCGCCTTCGACGAAGATGGCGTGCGCGTCGGACAGACCCCTGGCGCGGCTGGTGATCGACAGGCGCGAGACCGAGCCGATGGACGGCAGGGCCTCGCCGCGGAACCCCATGGTGGCGATCCGCAACAGGTCGTACTCGCCGGCCCCGTCAGGGTTCAGCTTGGACGTGGCGTGGCGCTCCACCGCCAGCGGCAGCTGATCGGCGGCCAGCCCGGCGCCGTCGTCGGCCACCAGGATGCGGGAGAGGCCTCCGCCATCGGCCTGGACCTGGATCTCGGAGGCGCCCGCATCGAGCGCGTTCTCCACCAGCTCCTTGACCGCGCTGGCAGGGCGCTCCACCACCTCGCCGGCGGCGATGCGATTGATCAGTTCGGGCGGAAGGCGACGGATCGGCATGGAGCCTTTCTACATAGTACGATTCCGAGGAGTCTCCCGTCCGTGCTGAATCGCCCCTTGCTGCGTCGCCTTGTCCTGTTTGCCGCGGTGCTATCGCTGGCGGCCCAGCCGTCCTGGTCGCAGGTTCCGCCGAGCCCTGTGATGGACGACCCGAACGCGACGCTGGTCGAGGAACTGGTGGTCCGCGGCCGGTTGCCGGGTCCGGCCTGGTGGCGGGTGTCGGATGCGGACACCACGGTCTATGTGCTGGGCGTGCCGTCCCTGGCCCCGAAGCGGATGGAATGGGACCGCGCGATCTTCGAACGCCGGCTGGAGGGCGCGAACGTCGTCGTCCTGCCCTTCGTGAACGTGCGGGCCAAGGTCGGCGGATCGATCGGGACGGCGTTCAACCTGATGCGGTTGAAATCCGGCGGGCCGTTCGAGGACCGGCTGGATCCGGCGACGCG
>DASVNS010000164.1:0-10559 GCA_036383735.1 Phenylobacterium sp.
GTGGATCGGAGGCGCGACCCACCGTCCCGACGGCGCCCCCAATCACCTGGCTTGGTCGCTGGTCTCGTCAGGGAATCCAGGCAAAGCAACGACGTACTGCGGGAGCGCGGCTGGGAAGACCTCTCGGAGCCGATCCTCGTCAGGCTGCATCCAAAGCCGCTTTCCCTCCTCTGGCAGCAGTCGGCCACCTAGAGTGCTAACAATTTGTATTCATGGAACTTTCATTCGAAGTGGGTTCTCCTTCCCTGTAGCGCGGCCTAGACGTCGCAGAGCCGCGCGGCGCTCAGGTCGCGAGGTCACGAATGAAACCGTCACCCGAATTCAGAAAACAGCTGGAAGGCTACAGCCTGACCACGGCGGAGATCCTTTACCGGATGCCCGACCACCCCAGCCTGCTGCAGAGCTACGTCTGGCAGGACTACGACATCTTCCCGGAGTTCCCGACGCTGCGGAAGTTCCTCGATTTCTGGACCCGCAGCCTGGATGGCCCGCTGTTCAGGGTCACGGTGGGCCATTGCAAGCTCATCAAGCCCGCCGAACTGAAGGCGATCGGGGCTGAATTCCGGCTGCAATAGGTCACCGCTCGACATCCCCCGAATCCGCGTGGACTGATGGCGGCGTGCTGAAGCTTTTCGCTGCCCTTGCCGCCACCCTGCTGGTGCTGCCCGCGTGCAGCGACGCGCCCCAGCGTCCCGCCTGCCCGGCAGGTCAGGTCTGCCTGGAATACGGCAACAATTCCGAGCCGCAGACGCTGGACCCCGGCAAGTCCAATCTGGTCGACGAGGCCGCCATTATCGGCGACCTGATGATGGGGCTGACCACCGACTCGGCGGACGCCAAGCCGATCCCCGGCGCGGCGACGTCCTGGCAGGTCACCCCGGATGGCCTCACCTGGACGTTCCAGCTGCGCGACGCGAAGTGGTCGGACGGCGTGCCCGTCACGGCGGACGATTTCGTCTACGGCCTGCGCCGCACGCTCGATCCCAAGACGGCTTCGATCTACGCCTACCTCCTCTACGTGCTCAAAGGCGGGCAGGCGGTGAACGAGGGCAAAGTCCCGCTGACAGGCCTGGGCGTCCGCGCCCTCGACCCGCTTACCCTCGAGATCGCGCTGGAACACCCGGCGCCTTACCTCCCGGAGTTGCTCAAGCACCAGAGCTTCTTCCCCGTGCCGAAGCATGTGGTGGAGACGTACGGCGACGCCTGGGTCCAGCCCGGCCGCTACGTCTCCAACGGGCCGTTCAAGCTGGCGGCCTGGCGGCTGGGCGACCGCATCACGACGGTCAAGAACCCGCTGTTCTGGGACGCGAATAACGTCTGCGTCGATCGGGTGAACTACTACCCCACACCGGACTCGATCAGCGCCGAGCGGCGGGTGGCGCGCGGGGAACTCGACCTCAACACCAGCTTCCAGTCGAACCGCTACGAGCGGCTGCAGAAGACCATGCCCGGGGTGGCGCACACCGGGGTGTCGCTGGCCACGTCCTACCTGTCGTTCAACACCCGCGGCGTCGCCGCCTTCCGGGACATCCGGGTGCGCCGGGCGCTGTCGATGGGCGTCGACCGCGAGTTCATGACGCGCAAGCTGCTGCGGGCGGGCCAGCAGCCGGCCTATGCCTTCGTGCCGGGGATCGCGGCCAACTACGTCAAGGACGGCCCGAAGCTGGCCTGGGCCGGCCTGCCGTTCGCCGCGCGCCAGGCCGAGGCGCGTCGCCTGCTGGCGCTGGCGGGCTATACCGCGCAGCGACCGCTGAAGCTCACCATCAAGACGGCAAACAACTCGAACTCCCTGCTGCTGATGGAGGCGGTCCAGGCCGACTGGCGAGCGATCGGCGTGGACGCCAGGATCGAGCAGAACGACACCGGGGTGGCGTTCGCCGCCTATCGCAACCGCGACTTCGAGATCGGCAACATGAGCTGGTACGGGGACTTCAACGACCCGGTCACCTTCCTCGGCCTCTTCAAGTCGGACACCGGGGCCCAGAACTACGGTGACTACAAGAACCCCGCCTACGACGCCCTGCTGGACGCCGCCGACAAACAGCCGGACGCCGCCCGGCGCGCCACCATCCTGGCCGCGGCCGAAAAGCTGATGCTGGACGACGAGGCGATCATCCCGATCTACTTCGTCGTGAACCGCAACCTGGTCAGCCCCCGCGTCACCGGCTGGGCCGACAACCCGCCGAGCTTCCACCGGGCGCGGTGGATGTGCCTGGCGCGATAGCCCGGCCGGCGGCTCAGCGGTATTCGTAGTGGCCGCGCTTCTGCCTGCCGCCTAGATGCTCACCTGCGTTCCCAGCTCCACGACCCGGCCAGGCGGGATGTGGAAGAAGTCGGTGGGATCGGCCGCGTTCTTCGACAGCCACATGTAGAGCCGGTTCATTCCCGGCGGCAGCAGCGAGTGCGTCGCGGAGACCAGGGTGCGCCGGCCGACGAAGAAGGACGTGCTCATGATGTCCATCCTGATGCCCTGTTTGCGCAGGCCGGCCAGCGCCCGTGGGACGTTCGGCGTCTCCATATAGCCGTGGGTGAGGATGATCCGCGTGAAGTCCGGCGACAGGTGGGTCACCTGGGCCTTCTCATGCTCGGCGACACGGGGGGCGGATGCGGCCTCGACGCTGACGATCAGGTTCGCCTCGTGCAGCACCTTGTTGTGCTTAAGGTTGTGCAGCAGAGCGCCCGGGACCCGCGTGGGATCCGAGGTCAGGAACACTGCCGTACCAGGTGCGCGATAGACCGAGCTGGATGACGCCAGGACGCCCATCATCTCGTCGAGCTTCGGCGACTGTTCGGCGGCCGTGCGGCGGATCAGGTCCGAACCGCGCGCCCAGGTCGCCATCAGGAAGAAGACCGCGCCGCCGATCAGCAGCGGCACGAAGCCGCCGGAGAGCAGCTTCAGCGCGTTGGCGCCCAGGAAGACGCTGTCGACCGCAAATAGCGGCCCGATCAGCGCCAGGGCCGTCCAGCGGCTCCAGCCCCACTGCCGGGTGACGACGATGAACGCCAGCGACGTGGTGACCACCATGGTGCCGGTAACGGCCAGCCCGTAGGCGTGGGCGAGGTTGCTGGAGGTGTGGAAGATCCCGATCAACAGGACCACGCCGATGGCGAGCAGCAGGTTGATCTGCGGGATATAGATCTCGCCCGCCTGGGTCTCCGACGTCCGCAGCACCGTCAGCCGCGGTAGGTAACCCAGCTGGATCGCCTGGTTCGTGAGCGAAAAGGCGCCGGTGATCACCGCCTGGCTGGCGATGATCGTCGCCATCGTGGCCAGGGCGACCATCGGCGCGCGGAGCAGTTCCGGCGTCATCTGGAAGAACCAGTCGTTGTTGGCGATCGCCGCGCCGTGCGCCAGGTCGATCTGGCTGAGGGCGAAGGCGCCCTGGCCGAGATAGTTCAACATCAGGGTCGGCAGCACGAAGCACAGCCAGGAGGCCTGGATCGGCCAGCGCCCGAAGTGCCCCATGTCGGCGAACAGGGCCTCGGCGCCCGTCACGGTCAGGAAGACGGAGCCCAGCACGAAGAAGCCGGCGGCGCCGTGGTGGGCCAGGAAAAGCACGGCGTGGTGCGGGCTCAATGCGGCGATGACCCGCGGAGCGTGCAGGATATGCGGCGCGCCGACGCCTGCGATCGCGAGGAACCACACGACGCAGATCGGACCGAACCAGCGCCCGACCCCCGCCGTCCCGCGCGACTGCACCATGAACAGACCGGCGAGGATGCCGATGCTGGCCGCGATGACGATGCCGTCGGTGACGTGGGCCTTCAGCGCGGGCACGGAGCGCAGGCCTTCGATGGCGGAGAGCACCGAGATGGCCGGTGTGATGATGGCGTCGCCATAGAACAGGGCCGCCCCGGCCACGCCCAGCACGAAGATCAAGCCCGTGCGCCGGCCGACCGCCGCTTCGGCCAGGGCCGCCAGCGACAGCACCCCGCCCTCGCCGTTGTTGTCGGCCCGCATCAGGAACAGCACGTACTTCACGGTGACGACGATGATCAGCGCCCAGAAGGCCAGCGAGACCACGCCCATGACGGCGGCCGGCGTCACCCCGCCAGCCTGGCCCAGGGCCTCGCGGAACGCGTAGAGCGGGCTGGTCCCGATGTCGCCGAACACCACCCCGATGCTGCCGAGGGCGAGGCCCCAGAAGCGGCGGCGCGCGGTTCGGTCCAGCGGAGGCGCAGCGTCCCCCTGAGCCACGGCAGTCATGAAACCTCTTCCCTCCAATGGCGAGGGCGCGGACCATGGGCCGGATGGGCCTCAAGGATCGATAGGGTTGAGCGGGCCCGGACATAAGGGAGTCATAAGGATCGGGCGATCAGCCCATCCAGCGATAGCCTACCGAGGGCTCGGTCAGGATCAGCGCGGGCGCCGACGGATCGGGCTCGATCTTCTGGCGCAGCTGGCCGACGAACACCCGCAGGTACTGCACGTCGTGCTCATGGGCCGGTCCCCAGACCGCGGTCAGCAACTGCTTGTGGGTGACCACCTTGCCGGCGCCCTGCACCAGCTGGGCGAGCAGGTCGTATTCGCGCGGCGACAGCCGGATCGGATCGGCCGCCCGGGTGACCAGCCGTTTGACGAGGTCGATGGTGAGGTCGCCCGCCACCACCACCGGAGGTGCGCCCTGGTCGCGGATGCGGTGGCGCAGCGCCACCCGCAGCCGGGCCAGCAGTTCGCCCACCCCGAACGGCTTCTCCACATAGTCGTCGGCGCCCAGGTCGAGGGCGTCGATCTTCTCGGTCTCCCGGTCTCGCGCCGAAAGGATGACGATCGGACCGTCGTAGAAGGCGCGCGCCTTGGTCAGCGCCTGCTTGCCGTCGAGGTCCGGCAGGCCGAGGTCGAGCACCACCGCGTCCGGCGCCTTGCGGGCGATCTCCCGCAGGCCTTCGGCCGCGGTGTCGGCGCGCACCGGCTCATATCCCGCCGCGTCCAGGGCCGGCCCGAGGAACCGATGGATCTGCGGCTCGTCGTCGATCACCAGGATCCGGGGCCGATGCGCGCTCACAGCCACCCCTCCGGCGTGGCCCGTTCCTTGGGAAGGCTGATCAGGATGCGGGTTCCGCGGCCGTCGTCGATGGGGCTGGCGGCAGCGATCCGCCCGCCCATCGCTTCCACGAAGCCTTTCGAGATCGCCAGCCCGAGGCCTGTGCCCTTGCCACGGTCGGTGGCCTCGTCCATGCGGCGGAATTTCTCGAACACCCGCTCCAGCTCCACTGTGGGGATACCGCGTCCCTGGTCCTCGATGCTGATGACCACATTGCGGCGGTCCTCATAGGCCGCCACCTCGATGGTCGTGCCGTCCGGACTGTAGGCCACGGCGTTCTCCAGGATGTTGACCAGCGCCTGCTCCAGCAGCGAGGCGTCGGCCATGACCATGGTCACCTGGTCGGGGAAGTCCCACTTGATCCGGCGGCCATCCAACCGGCGCTTCACCCGCGCCACGGCGGCTCGCAGCACGTCGCGGGCGTCGGTCCATTCCCGCCGGGTGACCAGGGCGCCGCCCTCCAGCCGGGTCATGTCGAGCAGGTCGCCGACATAGCGGTTCAGCCGCTCGGCCTCCTCCCGGATCGAGAGCAGCAGGTCGTCGCGCACCTTGGGGCTCAGGGACTTGCCGTAGTCGATCAGGGTGGTGGCGGACCCCAGCACGGTGGACAGCGGCGTGCGCAGGTCGTGGCTGACCGAGTTGAGCAGCGCCGAACGCAGGGTGTCGGTGCGGCGCAGAGCCTCCGCGTCGGCGGCGTCAGCCGCGAGTTCGGCGCGTTCCAGGGCGACCGCGCCCTGGTCGAGCAGGGCGGCCACGAACCGCTCGCCATCCTCGGTCGCCACGGCGGACGGCGCCACGCCCACGACCCCGGCCCGCAGCTTGACGCCTTGCAGAGGCCGGAAGGTCCAGCGCGCGGCCGGCGGCGCGTCGGTCCCCGACCCTGCCGGCTCGCCCATGTCCCACGCGAGCAGGGCTGCGGCCATGTCGTCCGCCGCCAGCACCTCGAGCGGAGGGTCGGCGGCGGAGATTTCCAGGTCATGGCCGCGCGGCGTCAGAACAACGGCCCGGCCGTTGGTGGCGGCGGCGAGTTGCTCGGCCAGGGCCTTGGCGGCTTCGCTCGCTGTCGCGGACGCCGACAGCCGTCGGGTGGCGGAGAGCACCGCCGCAATCGCCGAGGCGCTTCGCGCGGCGATCCGCGCCTGGTCCCGCACCCGGCCCGTCAGCCAGCCGGTGGTCATGGCGACGGCGAAGAACACGGCGAAGGTGAGCACGTCGGCCGGGTGGGCGATGTAGATCGTCAGCCGGGGCAGCAGGAAGAAGAAGTTGTAGATGAACGCCGCCGCCGCGGCGGCCGTCACGGCGGGCCACAGGCCGAACGCCAGGCCCGAGACCAGGACGCTGAGCATGAAGACCATGGCCAGGTCGGCGCTCTCGACATAGCGGTCGACGATCCAGGCCACGCCGGCGGCGGCGCCAACCACGCCCAGCGCCCCCAGATGGCCGCGCCAGGAAAGGCCGCGGGGCGAGCGCCGCGAAGGACCTCGCGCGGGCCGCGGCGCTGCGGGATCGCCGGCGACGATGTGAACCGTCGCCGCGGGGGAGGCGTCCAAGAGGGTCCGGTCGAGCCTGTGGCGATATGGGAAGCGCGGCCCGCGGCCCCGACCCACGACGATCTGGGTCATGTCGCTGCGGCGGGCATAGTCCAGTGCGCAGGCCCGCAGGTCGTCACTGGCCAGGGTGACGGTCGAACCGCCCAGCTGCTCGGCCAGCTTGAAGGCGTCCTGCAGCGCCTGGGCGGCTGCCGCGGAGACCGGGTTGGCGTCGGGGCGGGCCACGTGCGCCACGGTCCAGGGCGCGTTCATCATCGCGGCGGAAAGCTGCTGGCCCACGCGCACCAGCGTGGCCGCTGTCCGGTCGGCGCCGACCAGCACCAGGATCCGCTCGCGTACTCGTATCGGGGTCTCGGCCCCCGCAGCGCGGTCGGGCGCCGCCGTCGGGAAATCCCGCTCGCAAGGCTCGTCGGCATTCATCGCGCCGAAACTGCGCCTTACCGCATGCCGCGTCGAGAACGGGTTGCCGCGCGGTCGCATCCGCTGGGCGGAGGAGGGGCTGCTATCTCCCGGGCAGATGTACCCCGCGCACCATGCCGTCGGGCGCGGTCCGGCCGTGCTCCGAGGCCGCCGATGGCTGCGGTGGCGCCCCGTCTTCCCAGACGTAGTCACATGCCAGCGCGAGTCGCTCGGCGTCGAGGAACGTGATCCGCCCGGCCCGGGCGATGATGCATTTGTCGCGGCGCAGCTGTTGCAGCGTGCGGTTCATATGCACGACGCTCAGGCCGAGGGTGTCTGCAAGGATCTCCTGCGTCAGCGGCATGGGGATCGTCGCGCCATGAGCCAGGCCCGCGCTCGCATGGCGCTCCAGAAGCTCGAGCAGCAGGTGCCCGGTGCGTTCATAGGCGGACATGCGGCCAAGCCGCACCACATGCATCATGACCCCCATGCGCTCCCGGCGGCTGGCGTCGTCGAGCAGATCCACGAGGGGCTTTCCATGGTTCTCCGCGTCCAGCGACCCCCGCGAGGTCGCCTTCACATGGGTCAGGGCGATCGTGGCGCAGGCCCCTCCTCCACCTCGCCGGTCCGCGGGGCCGCAGATGTCGCCCGCGATGAGCAGGCGGGCGATCTGGCGCCGACCGTCCGGGAGGGTGACCGCCAAGGCCGCCCATCCCGCCGCTATGACGCGCAGTTCGGCGGACAGCCGACCCGGCTCTTCGATCGTGCACCCAGCCTCGTACGAGGCCGACACAACGCCGTGCCTCGCGGCGGAGAGCGGCGATGGCGCAGCTTCGGAGGCGCCGATGGCGGATGATGGCTGGCTCAAATCGGTCACTGTCCTCGCGATAGGACAACCGAAAACACTGTTCGCGCGCCTGCGACATTCAACTGAGTTAACAGGGACTTCCAGCTGGTATCACAAGTTCGTGAACAATCTTTTGATGCAGACCTAATCTCCAGGTTGTCGGCTGACCTCGGCGTCGGGACCCAAGGAAAAGCCCCCGGCTGCGAAACCGGGGGCAAATGTGCGCCAAGTCAGGAGGGGGGAACATGGACCTGGGAGCACGACCCAGTCATCGCAGGGGTTGCGATGCGTGGCATTAACCCTGGATGGTTGCTCGGCGCTTTTTGCTGCGACGCAGCTGAAAGTGACGCGCGGCGCGGCCCGCACGTCAATCGTCTCCACCGTTTCTTTGCCGAACTATAAGGCGGTGGCCTCACGCCAAGGCGTGGCGCCGACTGTTGTAGATCCGGGCGAAATATCTGGCGGCGCCGACGATCTTCTCGGTGCGATCGTGCACGACGACTTCTGCGTCGTTGCCGGCGCCGGCCATGCAACGGGCCAGCGCGTGGGCCTGGGCCTCGGCCTTGGCTCCGGACAGGAACATCAGCGGCTCCAGGTCCCTGGCTTCGACCAGCCAGCCCGATGCGGCTGGCCGCACCCTCAAGACGACGTCCTCCACGGGCAACTCCCTTTTTTCTTAGGATTGCCGCTCCGCGCGGGACGCGCATTCACCGATGACAGTCGGAACGTCGATCTTGGGAAAAGATCGGGCGCACGGCGCCGGCGACGTCCCTCGCCGCGCCGCCGCGACCCGGCGCGTACGGACCGGGACGTCGATAGCCATCTGGTTGTCCTGGACGCCCGACGCACGCGATCCGAGGATCGCGTGCGTCGGGGTGGCTCAGTGGATGTTGAGTTCGTGGCGCCCGACGACACGCCAGTGGACCTCGTCCGGCCCGTCCGCAAACCGCAGATGGCGAACGTAGGTGTACATGTCGGCCAGCGGCGTCCACTGCGACATGCCGGTGGCGCCGTGAAGCTGGATCGCTTCGTCGATGATCTGGCACGCGCGTTTCGGAACCATCGCCTTGGCGAGGCTGACCCAGACCCGTGCTTCCTTGTTGCCCAGCACGTCCATCGCCCTGGCCGCCTTGAGCACGATCAGCCGCATCGCTTCGAGATCGCACCTGGCCTGGGCGATGATCTGCAAGTTGCCGCCCAGCTGCGCGAGGTTCTGGCCGAACGCCTTGCGCGAAAGCCCACGCTTCACCATCAGGTCAAGCGCCGTTTCGACGAGCCCCAGGGTCCGCATGCAGTGGTGGATACGCCCCGGGCCCAGGCGAACCTGCGATATTTCGAACCCGCGGCCCTCTCCCAGCAGGATATTGTCGCGTGGAACGCGCACGTCGGTGAAACGGATGTGCATGTGACCACCAGGCGCGTGGTCCTCTTTGAAGATATGCATCGGTCCGAGGATTTCGACGCCGGGCGTGTCTTTCGGCACCAGGATCTGCGAGTGCCGGCTGTTCGCCGCCGCGTCGGCATCTGTCTGCACCATGACGATCAGCAGCTTGCAACGCGGATCGCCGGCGCCGCTGATGTAGTACTTCTCGCCGTTGATCACCCATTCGTCGCCGTCGAGCCTGGCCGAGGTCGCAATATTCTTGGCGTCCGACGAGGCCACACTCGGCTCGGTCATGGCGTAGGCCGAGCGAATTTGGCCGGCGAGCAGAGGCTTCAGCCACTGTTCCTTCTGCTCAGGCGTGCCGACACGTTCCAGCACCTCCATGTTGCCCGTATCCGGCGCCGAGCAGTTCATGGTCTGCGAGCCCAGATGGTACTTGCCGAGCTCCGCGGCGATATAGGCATAGTCGAGATTGCTGAGGCCCTCTCCCGTCTCGGCGTCGGGAAGGAAGAAGTTCCATAACCCGTCGGCCCTGGCCTTCGCCTTGGCCTGTTCCAGGACCTCCAGCTGGCCCGGCGCGAAGGCCCACGGATCCGCCCTGTCCTTCCCGAGACGTTCGTACTCCTCCTCCAAGGGCGCGACGGTCTCTTCCAGAAAGCGCTTTACCCGCCGGTAGAGCGGCTGGCCGCGCTCGGACATCCGCAAGTCATTGAGCGGATTGCTCGGATCGGTGCTGAAGACTTCCGTCAGCGCGGCTTCCGCGTCTTTCATTCCATTTCCTTCCCAGGTCGTTGAGGATTGCAGCGAGACTGGACGCGCCAACGCAGACGGTCACTTCAAGTCACAGCCATCCACAGCCGGTCGCCTCCCGAAGGCGGCCACCAGCCGTCCGCGACACGTATGCCATTCGCAACGGCCCGGAGAAAGGCAAAATTCAAACAACTGTTTCACATGAGCCGCCGCGCAGGTGCGCAGCGACGCTGAAACCGACGGATATCGCCCCGCGATGGGCGTTCACTTTTAGGATGGCTTTTAGGACGCTCGCCTATTCGACCAAAATTCCCTCAAGATAACAAAGTCTTGATTGAAAATATGGCGGTGGACGCAGTGCGATGAGCACAATGCTCTGTTGTTCCCTGTTCCGCGATTTTCTATCCGCAATCAAACGCGCGTCAAAAGCCCCGCCGCCCTATAGACCCTAGGTCGTAGTGCCGATTTAGCTATTTGAGCCAGAGCATGATGCAGGCGAGCTTGACGAAGCCCATGAAGGTCTCGGCGAGCTTGTCGTATCGGGTGGCGATGCGGCGGCAGTGCTTGATACGGCTGAAGAAACG
>DASVNS010000165.1:0-5169 GCA_036383735.1 Phenylobacterium sp.
CAGGACCTCATCGGCCAGGGCGTCGAACGGCCCGGCGGGCAGAGACGCAGCGTCCAGCGCCGTCGAGGGGGCCGGGACCTGACGGATCAGGCCGCGCAGGTTGGTCCAGCGCCAGTCCTCGTCGCGCTTTCCGGGGAGTTCGGCGGCATCGCGGGTGCGTATGGCGGAGACGACGCTCAAGCGGCCCTCGCGTATTTGTCGTAGCCTTCGCGCTCCAGCTGGAGCGCCAGGTCCGGCCCGCCCGACGCCACGATCCGGCCGCCGGCCAGCACGTGCACCTTGTCGGGTTTTATGTAATCCAGCAGGCGCTGATAGTGCGTGATCACCAGCATGCCGCGCTCGGGTGAGCGCAGAGCGTTCACCCCGTCAGCCACGATCCGCAGGGCGTCGATGTCGAGGCCGCTGTCCGTCTCGTCCAGGATCAGGAAGCGGGGCGACAGCATCGCCATCTGGAAGATCTCCATCCGCTTCTTCTCGCCGCCCGAGAAACCGACGTTGAGCGCCCGCTTCAGCATGTCGAACTCGATCTTCAGCTCGGCGGCCTTGGCGCGCGCCAGCTTGAGGAATTCGGGTGCGGTGATCTCGGCCTCGCCGCGCGCCTTGCGCTGCGCGTTCATCGCCGTCCGAATGAAGGTAAGCGCCGGAACCCCCGGAATTTCCAAGGGATACTGGAACGACAGGAACACGCCCTTGGCCGCCCGCTCATTGGCCTCCAGGGTCAGCAGATCCTCGCCGTCGAGGGTCGCGGACCCGGCCGTGACCTCGTAGCCGTGGCGGCCGGTCAGCACGTAGCTCAGGGTCGACTTGCCGGCGCCGTTCGGCCCCATGATGGCGTGCACCTCGCCGGCCGGGACCTCCAGCGAGAGCCCCTTCAGGATCTCCTTGTCCTCGATCGCGGCGTGCAGATTGGAAACGGACAGCATTCTAACGGGTCTCCACCCTGGCTTGGGGCGTCAGCGTGGTCACAGCTCGACCGCCTTCTTGTCTTCGATCTTCTCGACCACCCGGACGTCGGCGCCGATGCCATGGGCGAACGCGTAGGTCTCGCCCGCGGCGTCGAGATAGCATTCGAGGTCGAACAGGCCCGCGTCGGGATCCAGCAGGGTGATGGCGGTGGCGCGCGTGCCCGCCGGGATCTCGGCGGGCGCGGGTTCGCAGTTGCCGCCGGCGGTCGAGGTCAGCGGACGCAGCAGCACGACCCCGTCCCACTCGCGCAGCATGTTCCCGTCGGCGTCGAGCGCCGTCTGCTCGCCGTCGTAAGTCGGCCGTCTCGTCATCCCACGCTCCCCTCGAGCGATATGGCCACCAGCTTCTGGGCCTCTACCGCGAACTCCATGGGCAACTCTTGCAGCACGTCCTTGACGAAACCATTGACCAGAAGTTGCACCGCCTCTTCCTGGGATAGGCCGCGTTGCATGGCGTAGAACAGCTGGTCTTCCGACAGGCGGGTGGTGGTCGCTTCGTGCTCGAACTTGGCGTGGCCGTTGCGGGCCTCGATGTAGGGCACGGTGTGGGCCGCGCAGTGCTTGCCGATCAGCAGGCTGTCGCATTGGGTGAAGTTGCGCGCGCCCTTGGCCTTGGGATGCGCCGAAACCAGGCCGCGGTAGGTGTTGGACGACTTCCCCGCACTGATGCCCTTGGAGATGATCCGCGAACGTGTGTTGGCGCCCAGGTGGATCATCTTCGTCCCGGTGTCGGCCTGTTGGCGGCCGTTGGTGATCGCGATCGAATAGAACTCGCCCGAGCTCTCGTTCCCGCGCAGCACGCACGAGGGATACTTCCAGGTGATCGCCGAGCCGGTCTCGACCTGGGTCCACGACACCTTCGACCGGTCGCCGCGGCAGTCGGCGCGCTTGGTGACGAAGTTGTAGATGCCGCCCTTCCCGGTCTCCGGATCGCCCGGGTACCAGTTCTGGACCGTGGAGTATTTGATCTCGGCGTCGTCCAGGACCACCAGCTCGACCACCGCGGCATGCAGCTGGTTCTCGTCGCGCATGGGGGCCGTGCAGCCTTCCAGGTACGAGACGTAGGCTCCGGCGTCGGCGATGATCAGGGTGCGCTCGAACTGGCCGGAATTCTCGGCGTTGATGCGGAAATAGGTCGACAGCTCCATCGGGCAGCGCACGCCCGGCGGCACATAGACGAAGCTGCCGTCCGAGAACACGGCCGCGTTCAGGCACGCGAAATAGTTGTCGCTGACCGGCACGACCGAGCCCAGGTACTTCTGGACCAGTTCCGGGTGCTCGCGGATCGCCTCGCTCATCGAGCAGAAGATCACCCCGACCTGGGCCAGTTCCTTCTTGAAGGTGGTGACCACGCTGACGCTGTCGAACACCGCGTCCACGGCATAGCGCGGGGCGCCCTCGACCCCGGCCAGGACTTCCTGCTCGCGCAGGGGGATGCCCAGCTTCTTGTAGGTTTCGAGCAGGTCCGGATCGACCTCGTCGAGGCTCTTCGGCCCCTCCTTGCGCTTGGGCGCGGCGTAATAGTAGCTGTCCTGGTAGTCGATGCGCGGGAAGCTGACCTTGGCCCAGTCGGGCTCGTCCATGGCCAGCCAGCGTTCGAAGGCGTCCAGCCGCCAGGCCAGCATCCACTCCGGCTCGTCCTTCTTGGCCGAGATGAAGCGGACGATATCGGCGTTCAGGCCCTTGGGCGCGAAGTCCTGCTCGATGTCGGTGACGAAGCCGTGCTTGTACTTCTCAAGCGAAGCGACGTGTTCGACGGTCTGTTTGACGGCGGCCATCAGGCGACTTCCCCGACTGTGCTTTTGGGGCGGCGCGCGGCGTGACGGGCATGGGCTTCAAGCCATGCGTCGGCGAACCGGCTCCATTCTTGTTCGGTCGTGTCCCAGCCGCCCGAGACGCGGATCGCGCAGGCGGCAAGGTCGGCGTGACCCATGGCGGTCAGGACGTGGCTGGCCTTTACCTTGCCCGACGAGCAGGCGGAACCGGCGCTGACCATCACGCCGGCCAGATCCAGCGCCATCACCTGCCGCTCGGCGTCCCAACCGGGGAAGGCCACGCAAAGGGTGTTGGGCAGCCGCGGGTGATCCTCGCCCAGGACGGTGGCTCCGGCGGCCTTCAGGCGCGTCGCGGCGCGGTCGCGCCAGTCCGCGTTGCGGTCGCTGCAAACGGCCTTGGCCGCTGCGCCGAAACCGCTGATGCCGGGGATGTTTTCCGTCCCCGCGCGACGCCCGCGCTCCTGGCCCCCGCCGTGCTGGATACGGACCATGGTGGCGCGCGGCCCGAACGTCAGGGCGCCGACGCCCTGCGGGCCGCCGATCTTGTGGCCCGAGACGGAGAGCGTGTCGGCGCCGATCGCGCGGCTGTCGACGGGAACCTTGCCCGCCGCCTGGATGGCGTCGACGTGGAGCCAGCCGTTCGCCGCCCGCACCAGTTCCGCCGCCTCGGCCACCGGCTGGACCACGCCGGTCTCGTTGTTGGCCAGCATCAGCGCCACGAAGGGGCGGCCATCCTCCTCGGTCCAAGCCGTAAGGCGGTCGCGCAGCCAGTCGAGATCGACCGCGCCGCCCGCGCCGGCCGGCATATATTCGACAGCGGCGTCCGAAGCCTTCGCCGTCTCCAATACGCTGTCATGTTCGATGGCCGACACGATCAGGCGGCGCGAACCCGTGGCGACCGCACTCTGGATCGCCAGGGCGTTCGCCTCGGTGCCGCCACCGGTGAAGATCACCGTGGACGCCGGCGCCGCGATCAGGGCGGCCACGTCGGCCCGCGCCTGCTCCATCAGCGCCCGCGCGGCGCGCCCGGCGGCATGGACCGACGAGGGATTGCCTACCGTCTCCAGGGCATGGGTCACCGCAGCGACGGCTTCGGGGCGAACGCGGGTGGTGGCGTTATGGTCGAGATAGACGCTCATGCGGCGCGGCGGAGCCTTCCGCCAATCACGTCGGCCAGGCTGACCGAGGCCAGGTAATCTTCGATCTTGTCGCCGAGGTCGGCCCACAGGTCATGGGTCAGGCAGCGCTCGCCGCGGATCATGCAGCCCTGACCCGCCTTGTCGCAGCGCGTAGCGTGCAACGGCTCGTCCACCGCATGGACGATTTCGGCGATGGTCGTGGCGTCCGCCGCGCGCGCCAGGCGGTAGCCCCCGCCGGGACCACGGGCGCTCTTGACCAGGCCCTTGCGGCGCAGGCGGGCGAACAACTGCTCCAGGTAGCTCAGAGAAATCTCCTGCCGCGCCGCGATATCGGCCAGCGCCACGGCCCGGCAGGCGTCGCTTTCGCGACGCGCCAGGTCAGCCATCGCCATGACGGCGTAGCGGCCTTTCGTAGAGAGACGCATGGATGTGACCCGATGCAGTTTTCGCGCGCATCCGGAGCGGCCTATGTTATTAGCGCCGCCTCGCTCGAAGCGGGGTCGCGCCCGGATGGCTGCGACTTAGGAAGACCGAGTACAGCAGTCAAGTATTCTGGCCTATTGATGGCAAACTTGCGGAAGAGGATCGAATGCCAGAGGTGGTTCTGACCGGTGCGGCCGGGCGGATCGAGGGGCGCTACTCCCAGGGCAAAAGCGAAACCGCGCCGGTCGCTCTGATCCTGCACCCTCACCCGAAGGCGGGCGGCCAGATGAACAATCCGGTGGCGGTCCAGCTCTACCACCTGTTCATGAAGCGCGGCTTCTCGGTGCTGCGGTTCAATTTCCGGGGCGTTGGCCGCAGCCAGGGCGAGTTCGACGGCGGCATCGGCGAACTCGCCGACGCGGCCACGGCGCTGGACTGGCTGCAGTCCACCAATCCGGCGGCCTCCCAGTGCTGGGTGGCCGGCTATTCGTTCGGCGCCTGGGTGGGCATGCAGCTCTTGATGCGGCGCCCCGAGACCGACGGCTTCATCTCGGTCTCGCCGCCCACCAACGCCTACGATTTCTCGTTCCTGGCCCCCTGCCCGGCCTCGGGCCTGATCCTGCACGGCCAGAACGACACCGTGGTCCCGCCGCAGGACGTGGAGCGGGTGGTGTCCAAGCTCCGGACCCAGAAGGGCATCGTCATCGACTACGACGTGGTCGAGGGCGGCAGCCACTTCTGGATGGAGAACCTGCCCGAGGTCGAGCGCCGGGTGGGCGCCTATCTCGACAAGCGGCTGGCGGCGAACCCGGCCTGACCGTGGCCACCGCGCCGGAAGACGCCATCCGCGCGCGGCGGAAGCTGACC
>DASVNS010000166.1:0-11729 GCA_036383735.1 Phenylobacterium sp.
ATGCTCCTGCAGGCCGTTGGCCGAGACGATGAGGATCGGCATGCGCGGCCGCCCGAGATCGGTCTCCCAGGCGCGGATCCGGCGGGTCGCCTCGAGGCCGTCCATCACCGGCATCTGGATATCCATGAGCACCGCATCGAAGCCGCCCGTGCTCGCGGCCTCCACCGCGGCCCGGCCATCCTCGGCCTCGTCGTGCTCGATGCCGGCGGAGTCCAGGATCATGCCCAGGATCTTGCGGTTGATCTCGTTGTCGTCGACGACCAGGACCCGGAAGCGCCCTGGCGAGGCCGCCACCGGCTCTGCTGCGGGCGCCGCAAGCGCTGGCAAGGCAGGCAGGTCCAGGCTGAAGGCGAAGGTCGATCCCACGCCCGGCGCGCTCGTGCAGTCCAGCTCGCCGCCCATCAGCGCCACATACTCCCTGCAGATCGCCAGGCCCAGGCCCGCGCCGCCGTGCTTGCGGGTAGAGCTCTCGTCCGCCCGCTGGAAGCGGCCGAACAGGGTGGCCTTGTCGGCCTCGTCAAAGCCCAAGCCGGTGTCGCGCACGGCGAAGGTCACCCGTTCGCCGCCTCGGCTCACGCGGATCGCCACCTCGCCGACGTCGGTGAACTTCACGGCATTGCTGACGAGGTTGCCCAGCACCTGGCGCAGGCGCAGCGCATCGCAGGTCACCCGCACGCCCGCATCCGGCGCCATCTCAACCCTGAGGGCCACGCTCTTCTGCTCCGCCCGCGCCGCGTAGAGTCCGCGGACTGATTCAGTGAGCTCGGCCAGGGACGTCGGCTCGGGTCGCAGTTCGGCCGCCCCGGCCTCGACCCGCGCCAAGTCCAGGAGGTCGGTCAGCAGCGCGTTCAGCAGGGAGCCGGAGGTGCGGATCACGCCGACCAACTCCCGTTGCTCGCCAGTCAGCGTCGTACCCGCCAGTACGTCCGCCACGCCGAGCACGCCGTTGAGGGGCGTACGGATCTCGTGGCTCATATTGGCCAGGAACTGGCCTTTGGCGCGGTTGGCGGCCTCGGCGGCGTCCCGGGCCTCGGCGAGGGCGCGCGTCGCCTCCCGCTCCTCGGTGATGTCCGTCATCACCGTCGCGCTGCCGCCGTCCGGGGAGACAAACACTTCGTAACGCAGCCAGCGGCCATCGGGCGACGTCAGGTCAAGGGCCGGCGGGCGCACGCCCGCTCGCAGCGCGGTATCCTGCCGGGCCAGGTCGTCGGCGGTCTCAGGTCGCCATCCGGCCTTGAGCCCCCACTCGACCAGCTCGCCCCGCATGATGCCTTCCCGAAGGTCGGCGCCCGCGTCGGTCATGAGACCCGCAAAGCTACGGTTCCAGGACTGGAGGCGTCCGTCGGGGCCGTAGAACGCCAGGGCTGCCGAGAGCGCGTCGAGCGCCTCACGCTGGCCGATGAGCGTGTTTCGGCGACCCAACCGCTCCATCCAGATGAGACTGCCCGCGGCGGCGAGGATCGCGCCGGCGAGCGCTACGGTGGCGAGCGCCAGGGCGCCGCGATCCATCACTTCCTTGGGCATGGCCAGGGTCGGGTCCGGAACCAGCCGGACCGCCGCCATGGCGGTGAAATGCAGGCCAACGATGCCCAGTAGCAGCAACACCGCCGGCACGATCCAGCCAAACCGGCCGGTCAGCCGCGTGCGCGCATAGAAGGCGCCCGCCGCCGCCGCGACGCCGATCAGGATCGAGGCCACGACGAAGGCGTAGTCCCACTCGATATGGACCTGAGCCCGCACGGCGGCGATGCCGATGAAATGCAGCGCCGCCACCGAGAGCCCCGTCAGCGCACCGCCGGCCGCCGCGACGACGCGGGTGGGCTGGATCGCGGGTACGGCGAAGCCGACCCCCATGCCGATCACGGCCACCAACAGCGAGGCCACGGTCAGCCAGACCTCGTAGCCGATGGGCAGGTTCGGCTGATAAGCCAGCATGGCGATGAAGTGGGTCGCCCACACCCCCGAGCCGGCGACAAGGCCGGTCAGGGCCATCCACGCCCAGCGCGTCGGCGTGGCGGTCGCCCTCAGGCTGCGCAGATGGAACCCAAAGGCCGCGCTGCAAGCGGTCGCGCAGACCAGCGCGGCCACGAGGACCAGGCGCAAGTCATGTTCGACGAAAATGCAGGTGAGGACAGAAAGCATTGGCGCCCGAGCTCGAAGATACGGTGACGTTAGGCGCTCAATATTAAGATTGGCTCCCCGACTTCCCGCGTCACGCGCACCTTATTCGAGAACAACTCGGAGCCGTAAATTTATCAGACGACCCCTTCAACCTTACCTTTCGGCCGATTCATCGAACGACGGTTCGTGAATTCTTCGCGATTTGAGACCCTCAGTCACCGAACGGCAGGTCTTCCTGCAGATCGTCTTCGAGCCGTGGGTCCTTGCCCATCAGCACCAGCTTCACGGGGCGCCAGGCCCTGCGGTGGATCTCGCAGGGCCCGAGGCTGACCAGGGCCTCCACATGGACGGGGGCGTTGTAGCCCTTGTGGCTGGCGAATCCGTAGCCGGGATAGAGCACGTCCATCTCCATCATCAGGCGGTCGCGGGCCACCTTCGCCAGGATCGACGCGGCCGCGATCGATTTCGACTTGCCGTCGCCACCCACCACCGTCTTCACCTCGCAAGGCAGCTTGAAGCGGTAGTTCCCATCCACGAGGGCGAATGCGGGTTGCACGGCGAGCGCCTCGATGGCCCGGCGCATGGCCAGGCCCGTGGCGTGCAGGATGTTGAGCTGGTGGATCTCCTCGACGCTCGCGAACCCCACCCCCCAGGCCACCGCCTTGGCCTTGATCTCGACCTCCAGCGCCTCCCGCGCCTTGGCGGTCAGCTTCTTGGAGTCGTCCAGCCCCTTGGGGACCTTCCGCGGATTGGCGTCCAGGATCACCGCCGCGGCGCTGACCGGACCGGCCCAGGGGCCGCGGCCGGCCTCGTCCACGCCGCAGACCGGGCCGCCGATGAAGGCTTTTTCCAGCAGGAGCGTGGGACCCTTGGCCATCAGCGGGCCATCCCCTTCACCGCGTCGTGCCGGAAGCAGCCGGTGAAATGGTCGTTGACCATGCCGACCGCCTGCATCCAGGCATAGACGATCACCGGGCCCACGAACTTGAAGCCCTTACCCTTCAGCGCCTTGGATACCTCGACCGCGAGCTCTGTCTGGGCCGGAACCTCGCCAAATCCCTTCCACGCATTCTGGATCGGCTTGCCGCCGACGAACGCCCAGCAGAACTCGGAGAAGTCCTCGCCGCCGCCCTGCATCTGCAGGTAGATCCTGGCGCTTTCGATCGCCGCGTCGATCTTGGCGTTCGAGCGCACGATGCCGGCGTTGGCCATCAGCCGGGCGCGGTCCTCGGCTCCGTAGCGCGCCACCTTCTCCGGATCGAAATTGTCGAAGGCCTCGCGGAAGGCGTCACGCTTGCGCAGGATGGTGATCCACGACAAGCCGGCCTGGAAGCCGTCCAGGACCAGCTTCTCCCAGAGCGCGCGGGAATCGTATTCCGGCACGCCCCATTCGGTGTCGTGATAGGCCTCGTACAGTGGGTCGCCGGCCATGCCGCGCCATTCGCACCGAGTCGGGAACTGGGTCATCGGCGTCACTCTCAGCGCAGCCGGCGGCTGGAAACAAGGGGGTGGCAGCCTGCTCTCGGCCCGCGAGCGAAGGGGAGAACGACCCATCTCTCCAGCCCATAGGCGACCACCATACCCCCCGGCTCGTCCTGGCCGGGCTTGACCCGGCCATCTATCCGGCGTCGCGCGCAGGCGGGCGATGAGCGGTTCGGCGCACTGGAATGGGTGGCCGGGTCAAGCCCGGCCAGGACGAGCAGGGGGGGCGGTGGCGGCGATGTGGGGCTTGGGGCTAGCCTGGCCTCGGCAGCGCCGGGGCTACACGATTTCTTCGCCGAGGGCCGGTGAGATCCAGGCGGGCGTTTCCACCCTGGCCGGCCGCCCCTCGACCGTCAGCGCCGCTCCGAGCGCGCGGTCCAGCCGGACCAGGGCCATGGCCCGGCCCTGCGCGCCCGACAGCACTTCGCCCGCCCGTAGATCGCCGTTCAGGATCTCGGCGCCCGGCGGCGGCGCGGGGCCGTCGAACACCATCGGCAGCATCCGGTTCTTGATCGTGCCGCGCCGCTTCATCCGCGAGGTGGTCTCCTGGCCGACGAAGCAGCCCTTCCTGAAGTCGATGCCGTTCAGGAGGTCGAAATTGGCCTCGATCGGATAGGTCTTCTCCGTGCCCCAGTCGGCCGGGCCGGGAACGCCCAGCCGCAGCTTCTGCGCCTCGCGTTCGGCTTCGCCGGCCAGGGTCGCGCCAGCGGGCGGCGCCACGCCATAGCCCCGCCAGCCCAGTTCCGGCAGTCGCGGGTCCCGGACCCAGCCTGCGCCGGCCGGCGGGTCGCCGCCGAACAACACGCTCACCGGCGTCGGGTCCGCCGCGATCTCCACCTTGGCCCGCAGCCGGTAGAGCGCGAGGCGCTGGATCAGCGCGTCCCGATGCGCGGCCTCGACGTCCAGCCACGCGCCCTCGGCGTGGGGAACCACGAACAGGTCGTAGAGCAGCCGTCCCTGCGGCGTGAGCAACGCCCCGAACCGCGCCTCGCCCGGCTGCACCGTCTCGACATCCTGGGTGATCAATCCCTGCAGGAAGTCGCGCCAGTCGGGGCCGCCGAGGGCGATCAGCGAGCGGCTCTGCAAGTGCGCGAAGGTGACAGTCTGCGACATCCCGACAATTTGGGGCCGCGGGCGGTGGAGCGCCAGCGGTGAGGCGCCTATAGAGATGATCAATGTCTCCCCCCTTCCCGATCCTCTTCATAACCGCCACGCGGATCGGGGACGCCGTGCTGTCCTCGGGCCTGATCAAGCGGTTGGCCGACGAGATCCCCGACGCGCGGTTTACCATCGTGGCCGGCGCCGACGCCGCCCCGCTGTTCGCGCACGTCCCCAACCTGGCCCGCGTCATCGTGCTGGAGAAATCCAGAAGCGGGAGCCACTGGCTGGACCTCTGGCGCAAGGTCCGCCACACCAAGTGGGGCCTCGTCGTCGACCTGCGCGGCTCAGGCCTGTCGAACCTGCTTTCGACGAAGCGGCGCGCCGTCCACCGCAAGAGCGCCCATGCCGCACACAAGGTGCTGGAGGCGGCCCGCGTGCTCCGGATCGAGGACGACCCCGCGCCGCCGCACATCTTCACCAATGACGACCTGGAGGCCTATGCCGACGAACTGACCCAGGGGTCGGGCCCGATCCTGGCCATGGCGCCGGCCGCCAATTGGATCGGCAAGACCTGGCCGGTGGAACGCTTCAGCCAGGTGGCCATGCGGCTGCTGCGCGAGCCGGGGTCGCCGATGGTGGGCGGGCGACTGATGGTGCTGGGCGGGCGCGGAGACGAGAAGCTCACGCGCAGCCTGCGCGACGTGGCCGGCAAGCGCTTCATCGACCTCGTGGGCAAGGCCGACCTGCTCACCGCGTTCGCCTGCCTCAAGCGCGCCCGCCTGTTCATCGGCAACGACTCCGGCGCCATGCACCTGGCCGCCGCCTCGGGCTGCCCGACCATCGGCTTGTTCGGCCCTTCGGACGAACGCCTCTATGCGCCCTGGGGCGAACAGACCCGCGTGGTGCGCGGCCCACGCAGCTATGAGCAGATTCACGCCGTTGACCCGGGCTTCAGCCAGGCGCTGTGTCATATGATGGACCTGCCGGTGGAAACGGTCGTATCCGCGGCCAAGGACCTGCTGAAAACCACGGAACCCCGCAATGCCTGAGACATACGACCTGATCGTCCGTGGCGGCGAGGTGGTGAACCATGCGGGCCGGGGCATGGCCGACGTCGGCATCCGGGACGGCAAGTTCGCCGCCATCGGCGACCTGTCGCAGGCGTCGGCCGGAGAAGTCTTCGACGCGGCGGGCCTGACGGTCCTACCGGGGGTGATCGACACCCAGGTCCACTTCCGCGAACCCGGCCTGGAGTGGAAGGAAGACCTGGAGACCGGCTCGCGATGCGCTGTCCTGGGCGGCGTGGTCGCCGTGTTCGAAATGCCGAACACCGAGCCCACCACCACGGACCCGGACGCCTTGGCCGACAAGCTGAAGCGAGCCAACCACCGCATGCACTGCGACCACGCGTTCTATGTCGGCGGCACCCATGAGAACGCCGCCTTCCTCGGCGAGTTGGAACGGCTGCCGGGCTGCTGCGGGATCAAGGTGTTCATGGGCGCCTCCACCGGCACGCTGCTGGTGCAGGACGACGAGGGCGTGGAGCAGGTGCTGCGCCACATCAACCGCCGCGCGGCCTTCCACTCCGAGGACGAATACCGCCTGGCCGACCGCCGGCCCCTGGCCCGCACGGGCGACTGGACCAGCCACCCGGAGGTGCGGGACGCCCAGTCCGCCATCCAGTCCACCGAGCGCCTCGTCCGCCTGGCCCACAAGACCGGCAAGCGGATCCACGTCCTTCACGTGACCACACGGGAGGAGATCGCCTTCCTCGCCGCGCACAAGGACGTGGCCTCGGTGGAGGTCACGCCACAGCACCTGACGCTCGCGGGGCCGGAGGCCTATGAGCGGTTGAAGGGCTTCGCCCAGATGAACCCGCCGATCCGCGACGCCGCGCACCGCGCCGGCCTGTGGCTGGGCGTGGCCAACGGCGTGGCCGACGTGCTGGGTTCCGACCATGCGCCGCATACCCGTGACGAGAAGGCCCGCCCCTATCCCGCCTCGCCGTCCGGCATGCCGGGGGTGCAGACGCTGCTGCCGGTGATGCTCACCCATGTGGCCGACGGCAAGCTCAGCCTGGAGCGGCTGGTGGACCTGACCAGCCATGGCGCGCAGCGGATCTTCGGCCTGGCCGACAAGGGCCGCCTCGCGGTCGGCTATGACGCCGACCTGACCATCGTCGATCTGAAGGCCCGTCGCACCATCGCCCACGACCAGATGGCCACCCGCGCCGGCTGGACCCCGTTCGACGGCTTCGAGGCCAAGGGTTGGCCCAAGGCCACGATCATCCGCGGCCGTGTCGTCATGCGCGACGACGAGATCGTGGCGCCGAGCCTCGGCGAGCCCGTGCGCTTCCTCGAGACCCTCACCGCCTAGCACCTTTACACAGCGATTGTGGCGGGTTGGCTTCCTTTCCCGCGGTACGCGGGAGAGGAAGGATCAGCATCGCACCGGAGGTCAAACCGTCAACATCACTGTGCGGAGGTGCTGGCTGTGGGTCACAGGTCTCGACCCGGAGGCCGTCACCCACTAACCCTGAAGCATGGACGCCGAGCTCGACATCTCGACCGCCCCCTTCCGGGATCCGCGCTATGCGCCGCGGCGGCTGGATGTGGAAACGCGGCCGGGCGGCGAACTGGTGCTGACCAACCCGACGCCGTTCTCCACCCGCTTCGAGACCGCGACCGCCCCTCTCGCCCATTGGGCCAGGTCGGCGCCGCATCGGGTCTGGCTGGCCGAGCGCTCAGGCCCGGGCTGGCGGACCGTGACCTTCGCCGAGGCCTGGGCGCGGATCGCGGCGCTGGCGGGAGGCCTGCGCGGGCTCGGCATTGTCGGCGAGCGGCCACTGCTGATCCTGTCGCGCAATACGATCGACCACGCCCTCGTCGCCTACGCCGCCATGGGGCAGGGTATGCCGATTGCTCCCGTTTCGCCTCAGTACGGACTGCCCGGCACGAACCCGCGCCGCCTGGCGCATGCGTGCGAGGTGCTGAAGCCTTCGGCCGTCTATACGGAGGACGCCGCGCTCTTCGCCGAAGGGTTGGGCGCCGAGGTGCTCGCGGGCCTGCCGGTGATCGCCTCGGCCAATCCCCGGCCGGGCGACATAGCGCTGGAGAGCCTCTATGGGATCGGCTCGGCCCAGCCGACCGCGACACCCGATCGACACGCCAAGTATCTGCTGACCTCCGGGTCGACGGGCCTGCCCAAGGCGGTGATCAACACCCATCGCACGATGAGCGTGAACGCCGCCCAGATCACCGCCTGCTTCGACGATCCCGACCCGCCGGTGATGGTGCATTCCTCGCCATGGAGCCACAGCCTGGGGGCCAACGCGGTCCTGCACTACACGGCCCATCGGGGCGGCTCGCTCTACATCGACGCCGGCCAGCCCACGGCGGCGCGGTTCGGGGAGACCATCCGCAACCTGCGCGAGGTGGCGCCCACCTACCAGAACATGGTGCCGGCCGCCTGGATGCTGTTCGCCGAGGCCCTGGAGCGGGACCCGGACCTGGCCCGCGCCTTCTTCTCCCGCGTGCGGCTGCTGCAATACGGCGGCGCGGCCCTGGGCCAGGCCACAGCCGATCGCATCCAGGCCGTGGCGGTGCGCACCGTCGGCGAACGGATCAGCTTCGGCTCGGGCTACGGCGCGACCGAGACGGGTCCGACCGCCTGCAACGTCCATTGGCCGAATGCGCGGATGGGTATGATCGGGCTGCCGGCGCCGGGAACGTCCGTGCGCCTGGTTCCCGAGGCCGGGAAGCTCGACTTCCGGGTCAAAGGCCCCCAGGTCACCCCGGGCTACCTGGGCCGACCGGAGCTGTCGGCGGCGGCCTTCGACGAGGAAGGCTTCTACCGGCTGGGCGACGCGGCGGCCCTGGTCGACCCCGCAGATCCCGCGGCCGGCATGACCTTCGACGGCCGCCTGTCCGAGAACTTCAAGCTGGCCTCGGGGAGTTTCGTCTCGGTCGGCGACCTGCGGATCACGGCGATCGGCGCGATCGGCGACGCAGTCACCGATGCGGTGGTCTGCGGTGAAAACCGCGCGGCCGTGGGCCTCCTGTTCTATCCGAACCCCACCCGGCCGAGGGCTGAGATCGAGACCGCGGTGCGCGCCGGCCTTGAGGCGGTCAACCAGCAATCCAAGGGATCGGGCGGTCGCGTCGCCCGGGCCTTGGTCTTGTCCGATCCGCCCGACCCGGGCTCCGGCGAGATCACCGACAAGGGCTATATCGCCCAAAGCCTCGCTCGCGTTCTGCACGCCGAGGCCGCCGACCGGCTCTTCGCCGACCCTGTTCCTCCCGACGTGATGGATTTCCCATGAACGGCGCCGACGCCCTGATCGCAACCCTGGTGGCCAACGACGTCACGGCCTGCTTCGCCAACCCCGGCACGTCCGAGATGCAGTTCGTGGCCGCGTTGGACGGCGTGCCGGCGATGCGCCCGGTGCTTTGCCAGTTCGAAGGGGTCGCCACGGGCGCGGCCGACGGCTACGGCCGCATCGCCGACAAGCCCGCCTGCACCCTGCTGCACCTGGGGCCGGGTTACGGCAACGGCATCGCCAACCTGCACAACGCCCGGCGCGCCTTCACCCCGATCGTCAACGTTATCGGCGACCACGCCACCTACCATCGCCAGTACGACGCGCCGCTGAACTCCGACATCGCCACCCTGGTGAAGCCGAACTCGCTGTGGGCGAAGTCTGCCGACACGCCGGACAGCATCCCGGGCCTGACCGCCGAGGCCGTAGCCGCCAGCTACGGCCCGCCGGGCGGGCCCGTCAGCCTGATCCTGCCAGCCGACTCGGCCTGGCTGCCTGCGCATGGCGAGCCGGTGATCGCCCAAAGGCCCCTGCGGCCGGCGCCCGCCGACTCCGCGGTCGAGGCGGCGGCGCGCGCCGTCAAGGCGGCTCGCAAGCCGGTGGTTCTGTTGGGCGGCCAGGCCTGCCGACCCGACGCGCTGAAAGCGGCGGCGCGCCTGCACGCAGCCGGGGTCGAGATCTATTCGGACACCTTCGTCGCCCGCCAGGCGCGCGGCGCGGGCGCGTTCCTGCCGAACAAGATGCCGTATTTCGGAGAGTTGGCCCTGGCCGATCTCGCGGGCGTCGACCTCATGATCTACGTGGGCACGACGATGCCCGTCGCCTTCTTCGCCTACCCCAACCGACCCAGCGTGCTGGTCCCCGACGGCTGCGAGACGCTGACCCTGGCCGATCGGTCCGAAGATGCGGTCGCCGGCCTCGCCGCCCTGGCCGACGCCCTCGGCGCGCCGAAGCAAGGCCCCAGCCAGGCCCTGGCCTTGCCCGACGCGGCTCCGGTAGGGAACCTCACCGCTCATAGCGTCGGGACCTCGATCGCCCGGCACATGCCCGAAGGCGCGATCGTCTGCGACGACGCGGTGACCTCCGGCGCCGGGGTCACCGCCAACACCGCCACGGCCCGGCCGCACGACGTGCTGGCGCTGACGGGTGGGGCTATCGGCATCGGCTTGCCGCTTGCGGTCGGCGCCGCGGTGGCTGCGCCCGATCGCAAGGTCCTGAGCCTGAACGGCGACGGCGCGGCCATGTACACCGTCCAGGCGCTCTGGACGATGGCGCGGGAGAACCTCGACATCACCGTCGTGGTCTTCGCCAACTACACCTATCGCATCCTGAACATCGAGATGCAGCGAACGGGCGCGGGCGAAGCCGGCCCATCGGCGCGCAAGTTGCTCGACCTCGGCGAGCCCAACATCGACTGGGTCCCGCTGGCCAAGGGCCTCGGCCTTCCGGCCGTCAGTTGCTCCAGCGCCGAGGATTTCGACAAGGCCTTCGCCGGCGCCATGGCCCAGCGCGGGCCGATGTTCATCGAGGCGAAGATTTAGAGCGTGATGGCAAAACTCCGATCGGCTTCGCCATCACGCCGTCGGTCATTGACTACGAAGGGATGACAAAGCCGTCAGCCAGGATCACGCGGTAGTCCCCGCCCTTCAGGCGGTGCGGCTTGGCCTCCTGGTACGCCGGGCTCTCGTACCAGGACTTGGCCTGTTCCATGTCGGGGAACTGGAGCACCACCACGCCTTCGGCCGGATCGCCTTCCAGCACCTCCAGCGGACCATTCAAAGTCAGCACCGTCACCGGGAGACCGCGTCCCGCGGGCGCCGCCTTCTTGCTGTAGGTCTTCAGCTCGTCGGCATCGAGCGTCTTGTTCCTGATGAGGATCACATAGGCAGGCATCGCGGTCTCTCTTCCTAGTGTGGCGGGCAAAGTCGGAACCTGCCGTAACGTAGGGCAAGCTCGAAAGCAAAGGCCCGCGGATTGCTCCGCGGGCCTCGCCGGTCTCAGCTCTCGCCGAGGTTCAGGTATTGCCGGGCAGCTTGCAATCGCCGGCGAAAGCGCAACCGATGGCGCTGACCGCCGTGACGGTCGGCGTGCTCTGGTACTCGATCATGTAGCCCTTGAGCTTGTCGGCGCAGGCCACCTCGACATAGGTCGTGCCCTTGGCGGTCTTGCCGACCACCCGGCTGTTCGAGACTTCGCAGGCGTTGAAGTTGAACTTCTTCAGGTCCGCGGTCAGCAGGCTGTAGGCCGCTTCCGGCTTGGTCAGCGAGCACTTGTAGCCCGCGACCTGCGAGCGGGCGCAGTCAATGGCCTGGCTCTTCGCGCCGGCCTTGGAGATCAGGATCGAGCCCGAGCCATCCTTGCAGACCAGTTCGACCACTTCCTCGCCTGGCTTGGACGGGAACAGGGCGTACTTGTCGACGTCGCACTTGCCGCCGGCGTTGGTGACGAGCTTGGTGTAGAGCCCGGCTTGCTCGCTCTGCGCCTGACGCGCGTCGGTCAGAGTGCAGCCGCCCAGGATCTGGGTGGCCTTGGCGCAATCGAGGGTCTCGCTCAGGGCGCCGCTCGCCGCGACCTTGTAGATGAAGCCCTTACCGTCCTGGCAGGACGCTTCGAAGAACGTGGAGTTGTCCCTCGCCACGCCCACGAAGCGGCGATCCTTCACGACACAGCCGTTATTGGCCTGCGCCGCGTACTTGTCGACGATCGC
>DASVNS010000167.1:0-4100 GCA_036383735.1 Phenylobacterium sp.
TCGTCGGCATAGGCCGTGGCGACCCGGGCGAACATGTCCTGGTAGCTCTCGCCCGGCAGGAGATAGCGATCCTCGAGGGTCGTCTTGCCAAAGTCGGTCAGCATCGCGTCACGCGAGCGATCCACCTCGACCTTGCGAACCAGCTGCAGCTGCGGCCGCGCCGCGGGCGCAACCCGTTCAGAACTCTCGGCAATCCCAACCTTCGCCGCTTCGCTCATGTGCCTGCCTAGCCCCTTGAAGGAAGACACGTCGTCCTCCGCCCTACATCTTGTGGTTCAGCCCCCGAACCAGCCCACATATAGCGACATAGGCCGGCCTGGGTCGTCAATGAGGCGGGGTCTCTGCGCACAGACTTTTTCACTAACGAGAGGTTAAAACTGCAGGTGGTCACTCTCGGCGGAGTCCGCCAGCCCGTGCGGGCGTTCACGACACTGTGAAGGACCGCGCATGAATGTGCGGATCAGGCGCCGAGGTTGAGCAGCGCCGGGTCACCGCCTTGCGCCGCGATGTTGACGCTGACGGCGCGTTCCACCGCATAGCGCAGCAAGGCGTTCGGGCCGCCGGCTTTGGGACCGGTGCCGGAAAGCCCCTCTCCGCCGAACGGCTGGACGCCGACCACCGCGCCGATCATCGAGCGGTTGACGTAGGCGTTGCCGGCCGGGACCGCGCGCTGGACCTGCTCCGCGAAGGCTTCGATCCGGCTATGGACGCCCAAGGTCAGGCCGTAGCGGGCCTGGGCCAGGGGCGCGGCGGCCTCGTCCAGCCTGGCCGGATCGTAGCGGACCACGTGCAGGATCGGGCCGAACACTTCCGTCTGCAGAAACGCCGCGTCGGGGATCTCGGCCAGGGTTGGAGCGAAGAAGTGGCCGCCGGTGGGGACCGGGAGCCGGCACAGCACCTTGGCCTGTCTGGCCAGCTTCTCGACGTGGGCTTCCAGCGCGCCTCGCGCCTCGGCGTCGATGACCGGCCCAATGTCGGTGCGCGGATCGGCAGGATCGCCGACCACCAGGGTCTGCATGGCGCCTGTCAGCCCCTCGATGATCAGGTCGGCGGTGTCGTGCGGCACGAACAGCAGGCGGAGCGCCGAACAGCGCTGGCCGGCCGAGCCGAAGCCGGACAGCAGCACGTCGTCCAGCACCTGCTCACGCAGCGCCGTGGTGTCGACGAACATCGCGTTCAGCCCGCCGGTCTCGGCGATGAACGGGACGATGGGACCCTGCCGCGACGCCAAGGTGCGGTTGATCGCCCAGGCGGTGTCCGTGCCCCCCGTGAAGGCCACCCCATCGCAGCTCGGATGGGCGGTCAGCGCCGCGCCTACCGTGGCGCCGTCGCCCGGCAGGAGGTGAAGGAGTTCAGCTGGCGCGCCGGCGGCATGGAACAGTTTCACGGCCTCGGTGGCGATGATCGGAGTCTGCTCGGCCGGCTTCGCCAGCACGCCGTTTCCCGCCGCCAGCGCGGCGGCGACCTGGCCGGTGAAGATCGCCAGGGGGAAGTTCCATGGGCTGATGCAGACGAAGACGCCGCGCCCATGCAGGCTGAGTTGGTTGGTCTCGCCCACCGGGCCGCGCATGGTCTCGGCCTGGGCGAACTGGCGCTCGGCCAAATGGGCGTAGTAGCGGCAGAAGTCCGCCGCCTCCCGCACCTCGGCGACGGCGTCGGCGAGCGTCTTGCCCGCCTCGCGCACGCAGATGGCGACCAGGCGGTCGCGATCGGCCTCCAGGGCGTCGCCCATCGCGCGGAGCACCTTGGCGCGCCCCGCCCCGCCCCGCCGGTCCCAGGGCCGTTGCGCGAGCTTGGCGGCGGCGAAGGCGGTGTCGATGTCCTTGGGCGTGGCCGCCGTCACAAAGCCGATCGACTGGGTCGTATTGGCCGGATTCAGGACCTCTTTGGCTCCGGCAGGATCGGGGGCAGGCTCCCGGCCATTCACGACTGGGCCGGCGTGCCGCCGGTCGTCGCCTTCGGCAGCGATAGCGGCGGTCAACGAGGCCCGGGTCTTGGCGATGGAGAGGTCCAGCCCCGTCGAGTTCTTCCGCGCCGGCCCGTAGAGGTCGCGTGGCAATGGTATGCGCGGGTGGGGGCCTGCGCCGGCCGCCTCCAGGGCCGTGATCGGATCGACGACCACCTTCGACACCGGCGTCTTCTCGTCGAGCAGCGCGTGGACGAACGAGGTGTTGGCGCCGTTCTCCAACAGGCGCCGCACCAAATAGGGCAGCAGGTCCTCATGACTTCCCACCGGGGCGTAGACCCTGAGGGGAAAGCCGCCGTAGCGCTCCGCCGCCGCGCCATAGAGCGCCTCGCCCATGCCGTGCAGGCGCTGGAATTCAGGGCTGAGGCTCATTTGGCTCGCCATCAGGCGCACGGCGGCCAGGGTATGGGCGTTGTGCGTCGCGAACTGGCCGTAGAGGTGCGGGGCTGCGGCCAGCAGGGCGCGGGCGCAGGCCAGGTAAGAGGCATCCGTGGCCGCCTTGGTCGTGTAGACAGGATAGCCCTCGAGGCCAGCCACCTGGGCGCGCTTGATCTCCGAATCCCAGTAGGCGCCCTTCACCAGCCGCACCATGAGGCGGCGACCGCTGGATCGCGCGATGGCGGCGACAGCGTCGATCGTTGCGGGGCCGCGCTTCTGATAGGCCTGGACGGCCAGGCCCAAGCCACGCCAGCCGCCGAGCGACGGCTCCCGGGCCAACCGGTCCAGCAACTCCAGCGAGATGACCAGGCGGTCCGCCTCCTCGGCGTCGAGCGTAAAGTTGATGTCGGCCTCGGCCGCGATCTGCGCCACGCGAACGACCCGCGGATACAGCTCGGCGAACACGCGCTCCGACTGGCGGGCCTCATAGCGCGGCGACAGCGCCGAAAGCTTCACCGACACGCCGTGGCCGCGCTCCGGACCCGTCCCCTTCGCATGCCTGGCCACGGCGCGGATCGCGTCCGCATAGGCCATCTCGTAACGCTCGGCGTCGGCCTCAGTGCGCGCCCCCTCGCCCAGCATGTCGAACGAGCAGACGAAGCCATCCGCGCCCGCGCGCCGGATCGCCTTTTCAATGGTCGAGCCCAGAACGAACTGCTCACCCATGATGCGGACGGCGGCGCCCACCGCGCGGCGGATCACCGGCTCGCCCAGCCGCCCAGCCAGGCGCCTGATGAAGGCGGGCAGATCGCGTCGCGCTTCCTGGTCCGGATCGATGATCTTGCCGGTGAGCATCAGACTCCAGGTCGAGGCGTTGACCAGAACGCTGTCGGACCGGCCGGCGTGGCTGGCCCAGTCCGCCGAGGCGATCTTCTCGGCGATCAGACGGTCCCGGGTCTCTTCGTCCGGCGTACGCAGCAGGGCCTCGGCCAGGCACATGAGCGCCAACCCCTCGCGCGTCGAGAGACTGAATTCCTGCAGGAAGCTCTCGACCACGCCTTGGCGATGGGCGTTCTTCCGCGCCGCGCGGACCAGCGTCTCGGCCTCCACACGCACGGCTTCGCGGTCCGTTTGGCCGAGCGGACTGGCGACCAGGATCGCCGCCAACGTCGCACGTTCGTCGGCGAACTTACCGTCGTCGAGGTGATCGAACGCCATACGCGCCTCCGTCTCCAGCCATAGATAGAGCCATCGGTCGGGGAATGTGAGCGCGGACGCGTAAACCAGGCGGCCGATCGCCGTCCCCTCGTGTCCTGCGAACCGCGAGGACAAGACCGCAAAGGACCCCGCAACGAAAAGGGCCCGGTCTTGCGACCGGGCCCCCATCTCATTCGCAGTCTTGGATCGACCTAGAAGTTGATGTCGATCGTCGAACGGCGGTTCAGTGGTTCCTTGACGCCGTCGCCGGTGGCGACCGCAGGCATGGTCTCACCCTTCCAGTCGACGGAGAGCGAGGTCTGGTTCAGGCCCGAACCGACCAGCGCGTCGGCCACGGCCTTCGCACGGCGTTCCGACAGGCGGACGTTGTAGGCCGCCGAACCGGAGGTGTCGGCGTGACCCACGACGACCACGCGCGTGGCGTTGCCGCCCTTGGCGTAGTTGGCCGCATCGGCGATCACCGCCTGGGCTTCCGGCGTGACCACGTATTGGTCGAACGGGAAGTAGACGATGAATTGCTTGGCCTCGTAGGCCGGCG
>DASVNS010000168.1:0-3934 GCA_036383735.1 Phenylobacterium sp.
CACCGAGCAGGTCTCGATCATCGGCAGCCTGCGGATGGACCGCTACATCGCCGACCTGGGGACCACCACCTATGCCGGGGCCGAGTCGCCTCCCGGCGGCATCAAGGTGAAGTCGCGACTGTGGAGCCCGCGGGTCAGCGCCGTGTTCGAGCCCTCGGACCGGCAGACCTACTATGTCTCCTGGGGCCAGTCGGAGACGCCGCAGGGCACGTCCATCGTGGGCGCGGGGACGGCGATCACGCTGACCGCCAAGGACCTCAAGCCCGAGACCAGCGAGATCTTCGAGGCCGGCGCCAAGGTCGGCGTCCCGGGGACGCAACTCTCGGCGACCGCCTCGGTCTTCCAGATCAAGAAGGGCAATGCGCTGCAGACCGACTCCGCGACGGGCTTCCTGCTGGCCCAGTCGGGCGAGCGCCAGGAGGTCAGGGGCTTCGAACTCGGCCTGACGGGCCGGGTCACGCCGGACTTCACCCTGTCGGCCGGCTACGCCTACCTGGATGCGGAGATCAAGCAGTCGTTCGCGAACTGCGCCGTGCCCACGTCCACCACCGGCACGCCGACCAGCATCGTCTGTCCGGTGGGCGTCACGGCGGCCAGCCCGGTCGCCAATCCCATCGCGGTCGGCCGGCAGGTCACCAGCGTCCCGAAGCATTCGGCCTCGCTCTATGCCAACTATGACCTGTCGGATTGGGTGGACGGCCTCAGCGTCGGCGGCGACGTGATCTACCAGGGCGCTATGAACGTCGCCTATCAAGCCCGCAGCGTCAGCTTCGCAGACCGCGCCACCCTGACGACCAACCGGATCGCAAAGGTCCCCGAGAGCCTGACCCTCGACGCCTTTGCATCTTACCGCGTTGGCCCGTACCGTTTCGGCGTGAACGTCTACAACCTCGCAAACCGCCTGAACTACACCCAGGTCTTCACGAACCGGGCGGTCCCCGCGGCGGGCCGCACCGTGATCCTGTCGGTGGGTGCGAGCTTCTAGATGGCCGCCTCTAGATGATAGTGCACGTCGAGCGGGTGCTGAGCCCCGACCAGGTGGCGATGTTCCGGGACAGGCTCTCGGGCGCCGACTGGATCGATGGGCGCGCCACCGCCGGCGAACAATCGGCCCGGGCCAAGCGCAACCTGCAGGTCCCGGAGGATTCGGCCGTCGCCCGCGAGCTGGGCGAGCTGATCCTGGGGTCGCTGGGACGGAACCCCCCGTTCGTCTCGGCGGCCCTGCCGCTCCGCGTCTTCCCGCCCCTGTTCAATCGCTACGACGAGGGCATGGAATTCGCGACCCACGTGGACAACGCCATCCGGTTCGCCAATTCTGGGCAGGGGGGGCCGGTGCGGTTCCGGACCGACATCTCCTGCACGCTGTTCCTCACCGACCCCGACGACTACGACGGGGGTGAACTGATCGTCGAGGACGTCTACGGCGAACATGCGGTGAAGCTGCCCGCCGGCGACATGATCCTCTATCCCGCCTCCAGCCTGCACCGGGTGGCGCCGATCACCCGCGGCGCACGCTGGTCGTCCTTCTTCTGGGCGCAGTCGATGGTGCGTTCCGACGAACAGCGGTCCCTGCTCCACGACCTGGACAACGCCATCCAGCGCCTCAGCGGGAAGGTCGGACAGGGCGATCCGGAGGTGGTCGCCTTGGCCGGGACCTACAACAACCTGCTGCGGATGTGGGCCGAGGTCTGACACCGCGCTAGCATGCCCCCTCGACGGCGAGCGAGGCGCGCGATGCAAATCCCTTGGCAAGGCTGGGCGCTGCTCTCGGCCATCTTTGCGGCGCTGACCGCGCTCTTCGCCAAGATCGGCGTCGACGAGCTGGCCCCCAGCTACGCGACCCTGATCCGCACCGTCGTGATCCTGCTGATCGTGGCCGGCGTGTGGGCCGCTTCCGGGGCGCCTGCGGCCAACCTCTTCCAGTCGGGCCGCGTGATCGGGGCGCTTGTGCTGTCCGGCGCGGCCACCGGCCTCTCGTGGCTCTGCTACTTCCGCGCGCTGAAGCTGGGCGAGGCCAGCCGCGTCGCGCCGCTGGACAAGCTCAGCGTGGTGTTCGTGGCGGTCCTCGCCGCGGTGTTCCTGGGCGAGCGGCTGGACGTGAAGGGCTGGGCCGGCGTCGGCCTGATCGCCGCCGGCGCCGTCCTCATCGCCTTTCGACGCTAAGCCGCCGCGCTCAGCGCCTTGCGTCGCGCCGAGCGCCGCAGCCACATGACGACCCCGCTGAGGCCCAGGATGGCGGGCGCGGCGCCGGCCAGGAAGATCACCGTCTGCCAGGCGATCCCCATGTCGTTGCCGTCGTGCACCTGACGCACCAGCTTCGAGAGGGGATCCGGTCCCCCGCCTTGTCCTTGTCCTGGGCCGGAGCCGGACTTCACGGCGCCGGTCGCATCGACGACCTGCACCGTCCTGGGCTGTTCGACGCCGGGGGCCTTCAACCCGATCCGCCAGGCGGGCGCCTTGCCGCGGGTGGGGGCGTTCACCTCGACCACCGTCGCGTCCGGGGCTGCGGACCGAGCCGCGGCCACGGCCCGGGCCATCGAAAGGCTAGGGTGCGGGATGGGCGCCGGGAAGCGCCCAGGCCCCTGCGGCCGGGGCGGCGGCTGCGGGATGCCGAACAGCGCGCGGCTGGTTTCCGGGAACGAGATGTAGACGCCGGTCAAGGACAGCACCGCCAGCGGCGCGCAGACCCAGAAGCCGATGAGATGGTGCAGGTTGAACAGGGTGGAGGCGCCACGACGCCAGCGCAGCGCCTTGAGGAAACTGCCGTGCCGAGGCCACCAGAGCCACAGGCCGGTGGCGCTGGAGACGAACATCGCGACGCCCAGCCAACCCACCACCTTGCGCCCCACATCGGGGATCAGCAGCGAGCCGTGCAGCCGGTGCACGACCATGGTGAAGCCCTTCGCGGTCTCGGCCGTGTCGAGCACCTTGGCGGTCGGCGGGTCGATCCAGGCGTTCAAGGTGCGCGGGCGGCCGCCAGGCCCCGGCTCGCCGCTGATCCGCCCGACGGCGACCACGGGGTCGCCGGCCTTTTGCGGCAGGCGTAGCTGGGTCAGCTGCGCACGACCGCCGAACGCCGCCTCCGCGGCCCCCGCATAGGCCTGGATCGGCTGGGAGGCCGCCGGTCCGGTGATCGCGTACCGCTCGGCGTGGAGCGCGCGGTCAAGCTGATCGTGCCAGACGAGGATGGCGCCGGTGACGCTCAGCGGGATCAGCACGATCAGCAAGCCGACGCCGATCCAAAGGTGCACATCGAGCCACAGGCGGCGAAGCCTCGAAAGCAACGTCATCGGAGCGGAATTCCCAAGCCGCGGCCCCAGACCGCGGTTCTTGCTAATGCGAGGTGTTCGCAAAAACAAGGGCGAGCAGGCAGACCGATCGCAACGTCCGGCCTGGCGTCCCGGACGACAAGGTCCAGCCCGAAACGAAGGCGGCCCCGGCGGCCATCGAAGGCGCCAGGGCCGCACACCCGTCGCTTGCGGTCCGAGGGGGAAGCCGGACGCCAGCGCGATCGTACCCGATGTGGGGTCTGGGCGGCCGGATTACAACGGGCCGAGCTTGCCCAGGGCGACCGTGGCGGCGGCCTCTTCGAGCTTTGGACGATCCTCGCGGTAGGCCGTTTCCGCGGCCTGATGGCGCGCCGCCACAGCGTCGATGTTCCGGGTCAGGAGCACCTGTTCCGCCGCCAGGGCGAGACATCCCTCATAGACCCCGGAGGCCGCCGGCGCGCCCGTCGCGGGGGCGCCGGGGAGCGGGGTAGTGACGGGGGGCAGGGGTGGAGTGACGGGTCCCGCCACGCCGCCCGGCGCCGGCGGCGTGGGCGAGCAGAGCGCCAGCGCCGCTTCCACCGCCGCCTGCTGTTCGCCGGCCGTCGTGCAGAAGGCGGCCAGGCCGTCCACGACGCCCGCGTGCGCTGTTTCGGCGTCGGTGCGTG
>DASVNS010000169.1:0-1862 GCA_036383735.1 Phenylobacterium sp.
CACCAGGAAGAGGGTCGGGATCGCGATCAGCAGGCGTCGGGCGATGTATCGCAGCATGCCGCTCGGAACGCCCCAGACTCGCGGCCTTTTCGGGACCGCCCGTTGCGAAACTTTCACCCACCCCCGATGATGTCAACGAACGCTCCACCGCCGTTTTGCGAGTAACCGATGTCTGACTTCCGACGCGTCACCGACGACTTCACCACCGCCCCCCAGATCAGCGTGGCCGACGTGGCCGAGGCGGCGCGGCAGGGCTTCAGGACGCTGATCAACAATCGCCCCGACGACGAGGAGCCCGGCCAGCCCTCGTCGGCCCAGATGGAGGCGGCGGCCAAGGCGGCCGGCCTGGCCTATTTCCACATCCCCGTGCGCGGTGGCCCGACCCCGGCCCAGGTCGAGCAGACCCAGGCGCTGTTGGCCGAGGTCGAAACCCCGATCCTGGCGTTCTGCCGCTCGGGCACCCGGTCGATCGTCACCTGGTCGCTCAGCCAGGCGCAGTCGGGCGCCCTGCCCCGCGGCGATCTGGTGGCCCTGGGCCGGGACGCCGGGTACGACCTTTCGGGCGTGCTGGGCGGATGATCCCCTACGTCCGCGATATCGAGGTCGAATACGGGCGCTGCGATCAGGTCTCGCCGCTGATCCGCCGGGTGACCGCCAACAATCCCGGGCCGTTCACCTTCATGGGCACCGGCACCTACATCGTCGGCCGCGGCGAAGTCGCCGTGATCGATCCCGGCCCCGACGATCCGGCCCACCTCGACGCGATCCTGGCGGCCGTCGCGGGCGAGAGCATCACCCACATCCTGATCACCCACCACCACTCCGACCACTCGCCCCTGGCCGGTCCGCTGAAGGCGCGCACGGGCGCCACGATCTATGGCTGCGCGGTGGCTGGCCACGAGGCGGAGGACACCGGCGAGGTGCGGATGGAGGCCGGCCACGACCACGACTTCCGACCCGACATCGGCCTGTGCGACGGCGGCGTCGTGCTGGGCCGCGGCTGGACCATGGACGCCATCCCGACCCCCGGCCACACGTCGAACCACATCTGCTACGGCCTGCGCGAAGAGAACGCCTGCTTCAGCGGCGACCACATCATGGGCTGGTCCACCACCGTCATCACCCCGCCCGACGGCGACATGACCGACTACCTGAAGAGCCTGGACGACATCCGCGCCCACAAGTTCGACGTGCTGTGGCCCACCCACGGCCCGCCGATCCGCGAGGTGGACGCCTTCATCGCCGCCTATATCGCGCACCGCCAGGAACGCGTGGACCAGATCCTGCAAGCGCTGAAGTCCGGTCCCGCGCGGATCGACGAGCTGGTCCCGCGCCTCTACGCCGACGTGGATGCGCGTCTGCACCCCGCCGCCGCCCGCTCCATGCTGGCCGCCATGATCCACCTGGCGCGGCGGGGCGACCTCGCGGCCGACGGAGCGCCAGGGCCGGAGAGCACGTACCGACTGGCGCGGTAGGCGGTCGGCGATACGCCCCTTGCCTGGCGCCAAGGTCCTGCTAGCCTAGCGCGTGGGAGGCCAAGACTCGCGCATCGCGTGTCGGCCTGGGGAGCATAAGTTGAAGCGGATCTTACCGATTGCGTTCGCTTGCCTGTGGCTTGCGGCATGCACAACCACGAGCACTCGGGTCGCCGACAAGCAGGCGGCCAAGCCACCCGCCGGATCGCAGGTGCTGCTGCTGGAGCCCAGCGTGGAGTTGGGCCTGCTGACGGCCAGCGGCCTGACCGAGCCGCGCGCCGACTGGAGCAAGTCCGCCCAGGCGAACCTCGCCCACGAGATCGAGGACCAGCTCAAAAGCCGGGCCCACGGCTTCAAGATGATCGACCCCGAGGCGGCGATGGAGGG
>DASVNS010000170.1:0-6452 GCA_036383735.1 Phenylobacterium sp.
GCCGACTGCGCGCTGAACCGCCGCGAAAGCCGCGGCGGCCACTTCCGGGCCGACTTCCCCGACGCCAGGCAACCCGCGCGCACCTTCGTCACCCTGGACCGGATCGACCTGGCCGGACTGAAATACGCGGCCGAATGACCATCGAACCGCTCCCCGACCTGCTGGTCGCTCCGATCGTGCGCGCCAGCTTGGCCGAAGACCTCGGCCGCGCTGGCGACATCACCGCCCAGGCCTGCGTGCCGGCCGACGCGCAGCTGACCGCCGACTTCTCCGCCCGACGCGGCGGGGTGGTGGCTGGCCTGGCGTGCGTGCGCCTGGCCCTGGCCGAGTTGGACCCCGCCGTCCGCATCGAGCTGCTGACGTCCGACGGAGAGGCTGTCTCCGCCGGCGCGACCCTGGTCCGCGTCAGCGGCGCGGCCCGCGCCATCCTGACGGCCGAGCGGACAGCCCTGAACCTGCTGGGCCGCCTCTGCGGTATCGCGACCCTGACCCAGGACTTCGTCGATGCGGTCGCCGGCACGGGCGCGAAGATCGCCGACACCCGCAAGACGACCCCCGGGCTCCGGGCGCTGGAGAAATACGCCGTCCGATGCGGTGGCGGGACGAACCACCGCTTCGGCCTGGATGATGCGATCCTGATCAAGGACAACCACGTCGCCGCCTGCGGTTCCGTGGGCGAGGCGGTCCGCCGCGCGAAGGCGTTTGCCGGTCACCTGGTGAAGGTCGAGGTCGAGGTCGACAGCCTGTTGCAGCTGCGTGAGGCGCTGGCCTGCGACCCGGACGTGATCATGCTGGACAACTTCACGCTCGACGACATGCGCGAGGCGGTGAAGCTGGCGGACGGACGCATCACGCTGGAGGCGTCGGGCGGCATCACCCTCGACACCGTGCGGTCGTTCGCCGAGACCGGGGTGAACGTCATCAGCGTCGGCGCCCTCACCCACTCGGTCAAGGTCCTCGATATCGGCCTGGACGCGGTCGGGAACTAACCGACGGCCCGTGGGGTCGGACGCCGGAGACGCAGCGTTCCGCAACCGCGACCCGGCCAGCTAAGCGAGCTGCGCCATCCGGCTGGCCGCCTGCCCCGCCGCATCCGCACGGCTGCCCACGACAGCGGCCATTCGCGACTTCACCTGCGCCAGCACCTCCGGCCGCGCGAGCTCCGGGCGTCCGGAATTGAAGGGCGGGGCGGGCGCGTACTCCAGGCCCAGTTGCATCGCCTCGGCGACGTCGCGGCCCGCCAGTTCCTCCAGCAGCACCAGGGCGAAATCGATGCCGGCGGTCACGCCGCCGCCGGTGATGACATTTCCGTCCCGAGCCACGCGCGCCTCCGAGACCCGCGCGCCAAACTGCGGCAGCAGCTCGCGCCATGCCCAATGGGTGGCCGCCTCGCGCCCCCGCAGGAACCCGGCCGCCCCGAGGATCAGCGACCCCGTACAGACCGAGGTCAGATACCTGGCGCCCGCCCCCAACCGGCGGACCTGCGCCATGAACGCCTCGTCCTGCATCGCGTCGGTCGTCCCCAGGCCGCCCGGGATACACAGCACATCGCAGCGCTCGATCTTCGCCAGATCGGCCAGCTTCGTGAACACCAGCCCCTCGGCCTCGATGTCCCGACCGCCCAGCGAGGCCACGACCACATCCGCGTTCGGGGTCCGCACGAGGAACTGGTGTGGGCCGGTGAAGTCCAGCTGGGTCACGCCCGGATAGAGCACGAACACGATCTGCAGATTTGACATGGGGAGCCTCTTGGACGTTGACCCCCGAAGTCTAGGTTGCGCAGGCCTTGGCCGAAATGCCATTGTTCCAGCAATTCCTGCCACGGGCCAACGACCATGCTTCGCCCCATCGTCCTGGTGATCTTCCCCGGTTTCCAGCTGCTGGACGCGGCCGGACCGATCGCTGCGTTCGAGATCGCCGAGCGATACCGTCCTGGCAGCTACGACCTGACCGTCCTCGCTCCCGGCGGTGGCCAGATCGCGAGTTCCTCGGGCGTGAAGTTCGCGGCCGAGGATCTGTCCGCGGGGCCGTTCGACACGATCATGATCTCGGGCGGCGACGGCACGCGCTCGCTGAAGGAGCTGGGCCAGATCGTGGCCTGGCTGAAGCGCACGCCGGCGCGCCGGCAGACCAGCGTCTGTTCCGGGGCCTATGTGCTGGCCGCGGCCGGCCTGCTCGACGGCCGCCGCGCCACGACCCATTGGAGCCTCACCGACGACTTCGCCCGCCGCTATCCGCGGGTGAAGCTGGACGCCGACCGGATCTTCATCCGCGACGGCGACGTCTGGACCTCGGCCGGCATCACCGCCGGCATCGACCTCGCCCTGGCGCTGGTCGAGGACGACCTGGGCGCCGACGTGGCGCGCCAGGTGGCTCAGCAACTGGTCGTTCATCAGCGCCGGCCCGGCGGACAGAGCCAATTCTCCGCGCTGGTCGAGCTGGGCGGCCGTTCTGGACGCTTCGCCGACCTCATGGACTGGATGCGAAGCCGCCTCGGCGAAGCACTCACCGTGGAACGGCTCGCCGCTCAGGCCGCGATGAGCCCACGCAATTTCGCCCGCGCCTTCACCGCCGAGACGGGGACCACGCCCGCCAAGGCCGTCGAGCGCCTGCGCCTCGAAGCCGCTCGCACGGCCGTCGAGACCGGCCACGCGCCCATCGACCGGGTGGCGGAGGCCGCGGGCTTCGGAGATCCGGAGCGCATGCGTCGCGCCTTCCTGCGCGCCTTTGGCCAACCGCCCCAGGCGCTGCGCCGTGCGGCGCGGGCATAGCTGGCCGCCTACTTCGGCCTTCGGGGCTTGATGGTGGCGGTGGTCGCCTGGCCACGAAGGATCCGGAGGCTCTCGTTCTGGCGCTTGATGATCCCCAGCATCTCGCGATGGCGCAGGGCGTCGACCTTGTCGTGCAGGTGCATGATCTCGAGTTCGGCCCGCAGATTGACGATGTAGTCGTGTTCGGCGTTCGAACGGTCGCGGGCGGCGGACCGGTTCTGGCTCATCATGATGATCGGCGCCTGGAGCGCGGCCACCGTGGACAGAACCAGGTTGAGGAAGATGAACGGATAGGGATCGAACGCCAGCCCCACCCTTTTTCCGAAGGCGTTCCAGGCGACCCAGACCGCCAGCGCCGCGGCGAACGCGATGATGAATCCCCAGGACCCGCCAACAGCGGCGACACGATCGGCGATGCGCTCGCCCCGGGTGCGGTCGTCGTACTTCAGGCCGTCGTGCAGATCGGTGGGCGCCTCGGTGGCGATCAGGTCGATGACGCTGCGCTGGACCGGCGTCAGCCCCTCGTAGGCGCAACTGAGCAGATCCCGCGCCAGTTGCTCGCGTGCATCGACTGTCATCCGTCTTCCCTCTCCGCAACACAGCGGCGTAGGTCCGCAGCTTCAGGCGGACTCAGGGATGGCGGCAAGCACAGCTTCCAAACCCGTGCGGAAGGCCCTGTCGGGTGAGGATCGGCGCGGGGTCGGCGTCAGGACGTCGCCGCGACGATCGGCTGCGGCGCAGTCAGAAGCGCCGCCTCGGCGGGCTTGGCCGTGGCCGGCGTCGTGACAGGCTTTGGCGGCTGCGGCGTAGGGTTGGCGGGCAGCGTGGCCGTGGCGATTCCCGCCGGCGTGGGTTCCAGGGACTCGCTGACAGCCTTCTCCACCATCGCAGGCATCAGCCGGAGTTCGGGAATGTCCGATCCGTTGCCAGCGGTCAGCACGGCATGCTCGACCATCGGGCGGTCAGCCGAAGGCGTGCGCAGGCGGTAGGGCGAGAAGCGGTAGAACACATGCGTGCCGACGTTGGCCACCCGCAGCATCTGCGGCGCCCAGGCCGGCGACACCGCCGTGGTGTGGAAGTGCGTCGCCGAGCCGATCTCGGCCCGAAGCACGCCGGACAGCGCGCGGCCGGCGATGTCGCGGGCACGGTCCCAGGCGAGACCTTCGCGGCGCTTCTTCATAGACCCGTCACAGGCGAAGCTGAACTGGCAGCCCGAGTGGCCGGCGCCCTGGAACACCACGGCACAGACACTCTTCGGGAATGCAGGGTGCTTCACCCTGTTCATGACGACTTGCGCGACGGCGGCCTGGCCGCGGGTGCTTTCACCACGGGCTTCGAAATAGACCGCCTCGGTGAGACAATCGAGGTCGGCGCGACGGCGCGCCTGGACGGCGCCTCGGTCCGCCCCGAACCGGATGGCGACAGTCTGCGCGTCCGATCCGCCGCGGAGCGCGTAAAGCCCCCGGCCGCCGGTCGCGCCCTCTGCATAGGAAGCCGCATAGCCGCTCGACGCCGCCTCGGCCATGCGCAGCTCGTGCGCATGATCGGCAGCGTGGCCAGCCATGCCAGCCGTCAGAAAGATGGCGCCCAGGCCCAGGCCAACGCCTGCGCCCGTCAAAGCGGCGCTGAACGGCGCACGCCATACGGCGCGCACCTTCGTGCTAAAATTCAAAACGGAACGGTCCTCAGCGGCGAGGGCGGATGCGCCCCCCAACTCATTGACGCCGCGGTCGCCCCTGCTCGTGCTGGTAGCGTCCGCCGGCAGGCCTGACCCGAGATCCGTTGTGGGTGAGGCGACGGCAAATGGTGAAGGGTTTATGAATGCTGCGACGGCCGCTGGCAACAGTTTTTTGCACCGCAGCATTAATGCCGCAGGCTAGCCAGGCGCTCGCCAACGTGATCCCCGCCGGTGGACCGCTGAGAACCCACGACAATTCAGCACGGTTCCGACAGTCCGGCGCCTAGTCTTCAATCGTCGCGGGAATCCTCTGTAACCATACCCGTTTACCTTCTTCGATCCTCGCGAAGCTTGAGTGGAACCGGACAGCGGCCCAGCTGTTCTCAAGGGGCATCAACGGAGGTTCCATGCGTATCCAGCTCATCCTGTTTTCGGCAGCGACCGCGCTCGCACTTGCGGCCTGCGGGCACAACGTCGAGCAGCGCGCGTCCACCGGAGCCATCGCGGGCGCGGTGGTGGGCGGACCCGTTGGCGCGGTGGTCGGAGGCGCGGCGGGCGCCGTGGTCAGCAAGGGGGTCGACAAGTAGACATTCGCGCCGCCGCCATCGCATCTGGCGCCGGTTTTGCTGCGCACCCATGTCTAGAGAGACGGGGGGCGCGGATGCGCAATCTCTTACTTGCAGCAGCCGCTCTTGTGGGCGTGCTGATGATCGCGGCGACGGCGGTCCACCGGTTCTAGATGGGGTAACGGGCCGGCCTTTCGCTGTGGCGGCGGTCGCGTGCATCCACGCATGCGGTTCGCCCGGCGGGCGCCGCGTCATGCTGACACCCTCCTGGCAGCATGACTCTGCGCAGATGTGGCGGTCCTGACCGGGAGCGCCTAACTTGGACGCCATGCCACGCCCTGCCGAGCCTGCGGGCGTCGCGGATATGTCCGCGGCGTTCGACTACGACGAAAGCACCATGCCGATGCTCTGGAAGCCGCACCGTCCGGTGCGGCCCGACAAGAGCGAAGGCGGCCTGAAGTTCAGGCTCAGCTCGGCCTATCAGCCGGCCGGCGACCAGCCGAGCGCGATCCGCGAACTGGTGACCGGCGTCGAGGGCGGCGAGCGCGAGCAGGTGCTGCTGGGCGTCACCGGCTCGGGCAAGACCTTCACCATGGCCAAGATCATCGAGGAGACCCAGCGACCGGCCCTGATCCTCGCCCCCAACAAGACACTCGCCGCCCAGCTCTACAGCGAATTCAAGAGCTTCTTCCCGGACAACGCGGTCGAGTTCTTCGTCTCCTACTACGACTATTACCAGCCGGAGGCCTACGTCCCGCGCACCGACACCTATATCGAGAAGGACAGCTCCATCAACGAGCAGATCGACCGGATGCGCCATTCGGCCACCCGCGCGATCCTCGAACGCGACGACGTCATCGTCGTCGCCTCGGTCTCCTGCATCTACGGCATCGGCTCGGTCGAGACCTATACGGCCATGACCTTCACCCTGGAGGTCGGCCAGAAGCTCGACGAGAAGCGGCTGATGGCCGACCTGGTCGCCCAGCAATACAAGCGCAACGACCAGGCCTTCGAGCGCGGCACCTTCCGCCGCCGCGGCGACACCCTGGAGATCTTCCCCGCCCACTACGAGGACCGCGCCTGGCGCATCAGCCTGTTCGGCGACGAGATCGAGACGATCACCGAGTTCGACCCGCTGACCGGCAAGAAGACCGCCGACCTGCCGGCGATCAAGATGTACGCCAACAGCCACTATGTGACCCCCAAGCCGACCCTCAACCAAGCGGTCAGCCTGATCCGCGAGGAGCTGAAGGAGCGCCTCGACTGGATGGTCGCCAACGGCAAGCTGCTGGAAGCCCAGCGCCTGGAACAGCGCACCACCTTCGACCTGGAGATGATCCAGGCCACCGGCTCCTGCGCCGGCATCGAGAATTACAGCCGCTACCTCACCGGCCGCCGTCCGGGCGAGCCGCCGCCGACCTTCTTCGAATACATCCC
>DASVNS010000171.1:0-7172 GCA_036383735.1 Phenylobacterium sp.
GGGCTGTCGGATCGCGCCCGGGGTTCCTACATTGCCCGGCATGGTTCCGCTCTCCGTTCTCGATCTCTCGCCCATCGTCCAAGGCGGCAGCCCTGGCCAGTCGTTGCGCGCCAGCCGCGCCCTGGCCCAGGCCGCCGAGCGGCTAGGCTATCGACGCTACTGGCTGGCCGAGCATCACAACATGACCGGCATCGCCAGCGCCGCGACGGCGGTGGCCCTGGCTTATGCGGGCGAGGGCACCTCGACGATCCGGCTGGGGGCGGGCGGCGTGATGCTGCCGAACCACGCGCCGCTGATCATCGCCGAGCAGTTCGGGACCCTGGATGCGCTGTATCCGGGCCGCATCGACCTGGGCGTCGGCCGGGCGCCGGGAACGGACCAGCTCACCGCGCGCGCCCTGCGGCGCAACCTGGCCGGTGGCGTCGACCAGTTTCCGCAGGACGTCATCGAACTCATGGCGCTGCTGAGGGAGCCGCAGCCGGGTCAAGCCCTGCGCGCCGTCCCCGGGAGCGGCTCCAACGTGCCGGTGTGGGTGCTGGGCTCCAGCCTGTTCGGCGCGCAACTGGCCGCCGCGCTGGGCCTGCCGTTCGCCTTCGCCTCGCACTTCGCGCCGGAGATGATGGACGAGGCCGCGGCGATCTATCGCCGGGACTTCGAGCCGTCCGAATACGCGGCGCGGCCGCACGTGATGCTGGGCCTCAACGTCGTCGCCGCCGACACGGACGAGGAGGCGCGGTTGCTGTTCAGTTCGCTGCAGCAGGCCTTCATCAACCTGCACCGCGGCCAATCCGGCCCGCTGCCGCCGCCGCGCGAGGACACCGACGGCCAGCTTGCGGCTACGGTCCGCCCCGGATCGCCGCTTTCGATAGCGGTGGTGGGCGGGCCCGAGACCGTCCGCGCCGGACTGCAGACGTTCGTCGAGCGGCACAAGCCGGACGAGATCATCACCACCGCGCACATCTTCGACCCGGCGAAGCGGATCCGCTCGCTGGAACTGGCCGCCGCAGCACGGGACGCCCTGGCGCTGGCGGCTTAAGGCCCAGCTGGCGAGACCTGCCCTGGGGTGAGCTTGCTTCCCGCCCCAAGCGCCTCTAGGGCTTCGCTTTTCGTGGCTACGGGGCTACCGCGCGTGAAGCAGATCCTTGAAGAACTCGAGAAGCGTCGCGGCGACGCGCGCCTCGGTGGCGGCGAGAAGCGGATCGCGAGCCAACACGCCAAGGGCAAGCTGACCGCCCGCGAGCGGATCGACCTGCTGCTGGACGAAGGCTCGTTCGAGGAGTTCGACATGTTCGTCGAGCACCGCGTCTCCGAGTTCGGTATGGACAAGCAGCGCATCCCCGGCGACGGCGTGGTCACCGGCTGGGGCCGTATCAACGGCCGGGTGGTGTTCGTCTTCTCGAAGGACTTCACCGTGTTCGGCGGCTCGCTGTCGTCGGCCCACGCCGAGAAGATCCTCAAGGTGCAGCGCCAGGCGATGAAGGTCGGCGCGCCGGTCATCGGCCTGTTCGATGCGGGCGGCGCGCGCATCCAGGAAGGCGTGGCGGCCCTGGGCGGCTATGCCGACATCTTCCTCGAAAACACCCTGGCCTCGGGCGTGATCCCGCAGATCAGCGTGATCATGGGTCCCTGCGCCGGCGGCGACGTCTATTCGCCGGCCATCACCGACTTCATCTTCATGGTGAAGGACACGTCCTACATGTATGTGACCGGCCCCGATGTGGTGAAGACGGTCACCCACGAGGACGTCAGCCATGAGGATCTGGGCGGCTACCGGGTCCATGCGCTGAAGTCCGGCGTCGCCGACGGCGCGTTCGAGAACGACCTCGAAGCCCTGACCCAGATGCGCCGGCTGGTGGACTTCCTGCCGCTCAACAACCGCGAGAAGCCGCCGGTCCGCGCCAGCTACGACGAGCCCGGCCGGATCGAGATGAGCCTCGACACCCTGGTGCCCGCCAACCCCAACAAGCCCTACGACATGAAGGAGCTGATCCAGAAGGTCGTGGACGAAGCCGACTTCTTCGAGATCAGCCCGGACTTCGCCAAGAACATCGTCGTCGGTTTCGCGCGCATGGACGGCCAGCCGGTGGGCATCGTCGCCAACCAGCCCCAGACCCTGGCCGGCGTGCTCGACATCGACAGCAGCCGCAAGGGCGCGCGTTTCGTCCGCTTCTGCGACGCCTTCGAGATCCCGATCATCACCTTCGTGGACGTGCCGGGCTTCATGCCGGGGACCAAGCAGGAGCAGGGCGGCCTGATCAAGCACGGCGCCAAGCTGCTGTTCGCCTTCGCCGAGGCCACAGTGCCGAAAATCACCGTCATCACCCGCAAGGCCTATGGCGGCGCCTATGACGTGATGAGCTCCAAGCACATCCGCGGCGACATCAACTACGCCTGGCCGACCGCCGAGATCGCGGTCATGGGCGCGAAGGGCGCGGTGGAGATCATCTTCCGTTCCGAGATCGGCGACCCCGACGCGATCGCGGCGCGGGAGGCGGAATACAAGGCAAGGTTTGCGAACCCGTTCGTCGTGGCCTCACGCGGCTACATCGACGACGTGATCATGCCCCACTCGACCCGCAAGCGGATCGTCAACGCGCTGAAGAACCTGAAGGGCAAGACGCTGACCAATCCCTGGAAGAAGCACGACAACATCCCGCTTTAGGTCGGAACAACCCCGTCCACGCCTCGTTCTTCGCCACGCGGGTTCGCCCGCCAAAAGCGAAGGAGAACGAGCATGGCCGGTCGGTGGAACGATGAACGCGAATGGCGCGATCGCGAGCGGCAGCAGCGGTACGACGATCGCTACGACCTCTTTGGACTGAACGACGAAGGCGACCGCTACCCCGGGCGCGAGGAGCGCAGTTTCGAGCGCGGCGAGCGTGGCGAGCAGGACCAGCGCGCTCGGGGCGGCTCGGACTGGCAGGACGAGAACTACGGCGGCGTTTCGCCCGCCATGCGCCGGGGCGACTACGAGACCGGCTACCGGTCCAACCCGCGCTTCCAAAGCCAGGATTACACGCGCGGCGGTCGCTACTACGGCGACGATGGTCGCGCACGCCTCTATCGCAGCGAGTACGACTATGGCGCCAGCTCGACCCCCTACGGCGGCGAAGGCCGGCGGCTCGGCAGCTACGAGGCCGACCAGCGCTGGTCGCGTGAGATGCGCCGGCCGGTCAGCGGGGGAACGGGCGGCTACGACGATGAGCGCAGCTATGGCGACGCCGGCCGCGAGGATCGCGGCCGCTACGAAGGCGGCGATCGTCAGAGAGGTTTCGAGGGCCGCGCACACGACGCCGGAGATTTCTTCCGCCGCACGGGCCGCAAGATCTCCAACTGGTTCGGCGACAACTCCAATGACCGCGACTATGCCGACGACCGCAACCGGTCCGAAGCGTTCCGCGGGGCGCGCGGGCGCGGGCCGAAGGGTTATCAGCGCTCGGACGAACGGATCAGCGAGGAAGTCCACCAGCGGCTGACGGACGACCTGTGGCTCGATGCGACCGAGATCAGTTGTATGGTGTCGAGCGGCGAGGTCACCCTGTCCGGCACGGTCGAGAGCCGCGAGGCCAAGCATCGCGCCGAGCGGATCGTCGAGGATCTGTCCGGCGTGAAGCACGTGCAGAACAACCTGCGCATCCAGCAGGGAAGCTATTTCACCAGCGCCGGCCGCGGGTATGGCGACAGCGTGCAGGACGCGCAGATGCGCAGCGATCCGCTCAAGGACGCGGCGGACGGACCCGCGCAGCCGCCGCAAGGCTCGAGCTCGGCCACTGACGACCGCAACCGCACGCCCAGCCGGCGGAATTAGCTAGAGCGGTGGGACCGCGGGGGCGAGCCCGGGCCTTGGGGCCACAGGCTCGCCGCCTGCGAATTGGCCGCAGCGGTCCCAGTTGAACGCCGCGGTCCCGAACACTGCGATGCAGTCGCCGATGTCGTCCGGGCCAATCCGGCCCTGGCGCTCAAGCCAGACACACTGGGCGACCGACCCGATCAGGTAGCTGGCGACGGGCGTCCCCGGATGGCGGCGGTCGGCGATTTCCCGCTGTGCCTCGTTGGTGTCGGTGAACGCGACGCGATACCCCACGGGCGTCAGCGAGATCGTGTGGGCGTACTCGTGGGCGGCGACGTTGACGGCGCAGGAGCGGGTGACCACGTCGCTGGAGCCGAAGGCCTCGAGCACGCCGCGGGTGATCATCACGTCCGAGTATCGGCCGGTCGTCCCGCCTTCGCCAGCTGCGCCCAGCATCGGCCCCCCGTCGTCCACGATCATCGCCTGGGCGGGGGCGAAGCGCGATCCCGGCGGCTCCAGAGAGACGATCGCGGCGACCCCGGCGGGATCGAGATCCTGCTGGGACGCCCGGGCGTAGATGACGGGGTAGCGGTCCTGCAGCGCCTCCAGCTGGGTGCGGAAGGCCGAAGAACGGAGAACGGTATAGCCCTCTTGCAGCAGGCGGCCCGCGACCGCCCGCTCGGCCTCGGAACCGCTGTCGAGCGTGCTGAACGCCCGGTCGGGCTGGGTGTCTTCGACGCGGTTCTCCCACGCGACCCACGCCAGCATGGCTATGGCCGCCAGGAAGGCCCAGAGGCCGGAGGTCCAGATCGACCCGCGGGTCGCGGGCTCGCTCAGGCGTAGACGCCCGCGGCGTGGGCGTTGTCGTCGCGGCCGAGAGGGTCGGGGAGGGCGCCGCCGCCCTTCACGAAGGTCAGGGACACCGAATTTATGCAGTAGCGCAGCCGGGTCGGCGGCGGCCCATCAGGGAAGACGTGACCCTGGTGGCTGCCGCAGCGGGCGCAGGTGGTCTCGATGCGGACCATGCCGTACGAGACGTCGCGGATCGCCTTGACGTGCGTCTCGTCGACGGGCGCCCAGAACGACGGCCAGCCCGTGCCGCTTTCGAACTTGGTTCGGTGCTGGAACAGCGGCAGGCCACACAGGCGACAGCAATAGACGCCCTCATCCTTCTGATCGAGCAGGCCGCCGCAGAACGGCGCCTCGGTGCCGTGATGCAGCAAGACATCGGCCTCCGCGCGCGTCAGCGAGGCCTCCAGTCGCTTGCGTTCCTCAGGGTTAGGCGGCGAGAGAGAGAAACCGGAGGGGGAGACTTCTGGCGTGTCCATGCGCGTCAATCTAAGGTCGCGCCCTCCGCGACGGAAGACCGCTGTTTGGCAATCGCTTAAGGGCTCGGATGTTCTCTAAGATTCTCATCGCCAACCGGGGCGAAATCGCTGTCCGGATCATCAAGACGTGCCGCCGCATGGGCATCAAGACGGTGGTTGTTTACTCGGAAGCCGACGCCGATTCGATGGCCGTCGAGATGGCCGACGAGTCGGTGTTCATCGGCGGCGCCCCGGCGGCCGAAAGCTACCTCGTGGCCGACAAGATCGTGGATGCGGTGCGCGCCACGGGCGCGGAAGCGGTCCACCCGGGCTTCGGCTTCCTGTCGGAGAACGCCTCTTTCGCCAGGCGGCTGGCCAAGGAAGGCATCGTCTTCATCGGTCCGAACCCGCACGCCATCGAGGCCATGGGCGACAAGATCGAGTCCAAGAAGTTCGCCGCCAAGGCCAACGTCTCGGTGGTGCCGGGCCACGTCGGCGAGATCGACGACACCACGCATGCCGTGAAGATCGCCGAAGAGATCGGCTATCCGGTGATGATCAAGGCGTCGGCCGGCGGCGGCGGCAAGGGCATCCGCGTCGCCTGGAACCGCAAGGACGTCGAGGAGGGCTTCCCCGCCGTCCGCGCCGAGGCCAAGGCCAGCTTCGGCGACGACCGGATCTTCATCGAGAAGTTCATCGAGAGCCCGCGGCACGTCGAGATCCAGGTGCTGGGCGACAAGCACGGCAACGTGGTCCACCTGTTCGAGCGCGAATGCTCGATCCAGCGCCGCAACCAGAAGGTCATCGAGGAGGCTCCCAGCCCCCTGCTGGACGAGAAGACCCGCAAGGCCATGGGCGACCAGGCGATCGCGCTGGCCAAGGCGGTCCAGTACGACAGCGCCGGCACCGTGGAATTCGTGGCCGGCCAGGACAAGAGCTTCTTCTTCCTGGAGATGAACACCCGCCTGCAGGTGGAACACCCGGTCACCGAAATGATCACCGGCGTCGATCTGGTCGAGCAGATGATCCGGTCGGCCTACGGCGAGAAGCTGCCGTTCGCGCAGAAGGATCTGAAGATCAACGGCTGGGCCATGGAGAGCCGGATCTACGCCGAGGACCCGTACCGTGGGTTCCTGCCGTCGATCGGCCGGCTGGTGCGCTACTCGCCGCCCGCCGAGGGCGAGCTTCCCGACGGCGGATTCGTGCGCAACGACGCGGGCGTCCGCGAGGGCGACGAGATCTCGATGTTCTACGACCCGATGATCTCCAAGCTGTCGACCTGGGGGAAGACCCGCGAGGCGGCGATTGACGTCATGGGCCGCGCGCTGGAGGACTTCCACATCGAGGGCCTGGGGCAGAACATCCCCTTCCTGGCCGCCGTCATGGACCAGAAGCGGTTCCGCTCCGGAAAGCTCTCCACCAACTACATCAAGGATGAGTTCCCCGACGGCTTCCAGGGCCTGCCGCCGACCGAGGAGCAGCGCCACCTGATGGGCGCCGTGGCCCTGGCCATGCACCGGACCCTGCTGGCCCGCGCCGCGCCCGAGCAGCTGCGCAACGAGTGGATCGTGGTCGTCGGCCACAAGCAGCAAGCCGTACGGGTCAGCGCCACGGATAATGGGCTGTCCATCGACGCCAGTGGCAAGAAGCTGCGGCTGGAAGCCATCCAGTGGCGACCGGGCCGGCCGGTGTTCCGCGCCAGCCTCGACGGCAAGCCTTTCACCGTCGCGGTGAAGCCGGCGGCGGAGGGCTTCATGATCCGCCACCGCGCCGCCACGTCCCACGTGCTGGTGCTGACGCCCCGCTCGGCCGAACTGCACGAGAAGCTCCCGCCCAAGAAGGCCGCCGACACCTCGAAGTTGGTGCTCTCGCCCATGCCCGGCCTCGTCGTCTCCATCGATGTGGCCCAGGGCCAGGAGGTCAAGACCGGCGAGATCGTCGCCGTGCTCGAAGCCATGAAGATGCAGAATATCCTGCGGGCCGAGCACGACGGCACGATCAAGGCCGTCAACGTCAAGTCCGGCGACAGCGTCGCGGCCGACGAGGTGCTGGTCGAGTTCGCGTAGGCGTTCTCG
>DASVNS010000172.1:0-7746 GCA_036383735.1 Phenylobacterium sp.
ACGCCGAACTCCACGCCGGCGCGGCCATCGCGGTCGATGAGCGCCGTGGTGAACGGGTTGCCCAGCCGCGTCAGGAACGCCTGGGTATTCGGTGGCGCATCCTTGTAGGCGACGCCGACCACGCGCACGCCCGAGCCCTTCATCCCCATCAGCACCGGATTCTCGATCTCGCAGGGGGCGCACCAGGAGGCGAAGAAGTTGACGACGATCGGCCCGTCGGCAGCGGCCGCCCGGATCCGCAGCGGCTGGCCTTCCGCCAGGGTAGGCAGGGTCACGTCGGGGACCATCCGGCCCACCAGCGCCTGCGGCTGGTATTTCGAGTCGCTGCGCTGCAGGGCGTAGAAATAGAAGAGCCCGCCCAGGGCCACCAGGGCCACGATCGGCAGGAACGCCAGCCAGCGGCTCATTTGCGCGTCAGCTCTTCGTAGCGTTTCCGCCAGCGCCGGGCGTGGTTGAGCGAAAACCCGATCATGCCGGCGAACACGACCGCGGTGACGGCGAAGGCCGGAACGATGAACTCGGCGTATTTGAAGTCGAGCATCAGCCCCCCTTTTCCCTAGCCACGGGCGACCCTGAGCGCCGCAGCATCGGCGCGCCTGCGCCAGACTTCGCCGCGGATCCGCACCAGCCACAGGGAGCCGAACGCCGACATGTAGGCGAGCGCCATCAGCAGCAGCGGGACCCAGAACACCGGCGGCATGGCCGCCCCCCCCTTGCGGAACAGCGACGAGCCCTGGTGGATGGAATTCCACCATTCCACGCTGAAGTGGATGATCGGCAGGTTGATCGAGCCGACCAGGGCGAGGATCGCGGCGGCCCGCGCCGCCTTGGCTTCGTCGTCCATGGACGCCCGGAGCGCCATGTAGGCGATGTAGAGCAGGAACATCACCAGCACGGAGGTCAGCCGTCCGTCCCACTCCCACCACGTTCCCCACATGGGCCGGCCCCACAGCGAGCCGGTGACCAGGGCCAGGAACGTGAAGGCCGCGCCCAGCGGGGCGGCGGCCTGGGCGGCGCAATCGGCGAGCGTGTGGCGGAAGATCAGCGCCAGGAAGCTGGCGACGCCAAGGCAGACGTAGGCGAACATGCTGATCTGGGCGGCCGGCACATGGATGAACATGATCCGGACCGTCTGGCCCTGCTGGTAGTCCTCAGGCGCCGTGAAGCCGAGGTAGAGGCCGACCGCGGCGAGGGCCAGGGCGATGAGGCCGAACATCGGCGCCGCCCAGCGCGAGAAGGCCATGAAGCGATCTGGATTGGACAGGAAGGCGGGCGCCCAGCTCATGCGACCGGCATAGAGTCCGCGCGCCTGCCCCGCAAGGGACGCCGCGGCGCCATCTCAAGACAGCGCGTTGCGGCAGGCTGCGGCCATGGCCAGCGGTCCGAACGCCACGGCGGCGGCGGCATAGGCGCCCAGGAAGGCGAAGCCGCCGGCCCAAGGCAGGCCGCCGGCGAAGTTCGCCAATGCCCCGCCGCCGAAGATCACCGGCGGCACGAACAGCGGCAGCACGATCACGGCCGTCAGCAGGCCGCCGCGCCGGGCGCCGAGGCTGAGGGCTGCGCCGATGCCGCCCACGAAGGCGAAGGCGACCCCGCCCAGCAGGGCGCAGGCGAAGATCAGCGGCGTCAGGGCGGGGCTCGCGCCCAACGCGATCGCGGCCACGGGCGCGCCCAGGGCCAGCGGCGCGCCGGCCGCCAGCCACTGGCCCACGCACTTCACCAGGCAGGTCAGCTCCAGAGGCACGGGCGAGAGCAGCAGGAGATCCAGCGCGCCATCCTCGTAGTCGCGCTCGAACATCCGCTCCAGCGACAGCAGCGAGGCCAGGGCCAGGCCGACCCACGCCGCACCGCTGGCGATGGCGGCCAGGCGGTCATGCTGCGGGCCGATGGCCAGCGGCAGGAACGTGGCGACGCAGGCGTAGAACCCCAGGGCCACCAGCGGCCCGCCGCCGCGCCCCCAGGCCAGGGTGGTCTCGCGCGCGATCAGGGCGGCCAGTCGGCTCATGGGTTGAGCTCCAGGCTGCGCGCGGCGATCGGGAGCGGGTCGTGCACGGCGGCGACGATCAGGCCGCCGCCGTCGAGATGGCGTCGCATGAGGACGCCGAAGGCCTCGCGCCAGCGGGCGTCGAGCGGGCTGAGCGGCTCGTCCAGCAGCCAAAGCGGCCTCGGGGCGGCCAGCATACGGGCCAGGGCCAGCCGCCGGCGCTGACCGGCCGAGAGCCGGCGGACCTCCAGGTCGAGCAGGGCGACCAGCTCCAGCGCCTCGGCGGCCTCGCGCATCCGGCCGTCGCCGCCCCCGCACCATCGCGCCCAGAACGTCAGCTCTTCGCGGGCGGTCCGCGCCGCTTTCAGCCCGTCCGCGTGACCCACCAGGTGCAGGCCCTCGCCGCGGGCGTCCGCCGGGTCCAGGTCACCGAACCCGATCTCGCCGGTCTCCAGCCGCACCAGCCCGGCCACGGCCCGCAGCAGGCTGGTCTTGCCGGAGCCGTTGGGGCCGGTCAGCGCGCAGGCTTCGCCCGCGGCGAGATCCAGCGAGACGCCCTCGAACAGCAGCCGTCCGCCGCGCCGGACCGCCGCATTCCCGATCGATAGCTGCGAGATCACGCGCTCATCCAAGCTTTTGGAAAGGTTCTTGGGCGCGCGCATGGACGCCGCGATAGCTGCGGTCTATGAAGCGGCGGCCGCCGACCCTTGGGGGGAACCAACGCCGCGCGGGGACGAACGCTGTGTGTCCGTCTCTGAGACAGCGCGCGATCCGCTTCGGGTGTCTGGCCGGCCGCGAACAGAAAGGATCTCCCGAATATGGCGTCTTTGGACACCCTCAAGACCCGCCGTCAGCTGACGGTTGGCGACAAGACCTACGCTTACTACAGCCTCCAGGCTGCGGAGGAAGCGGGACTTTCGGGCGTGTCGCGCCTGCCCATCTCGATGAAGGTGCTTCTCGAGAACCTGCTGCGCAACGAGGACGGCGTCTCGGTCGGCCCCGATGACCTGAAGGCGCTCGCCGCCTGGATCGACAACAAGGGCGCGGTCGAGCACGAGATCAGCTTCCGCCCGGCGCGGGTGCTGATGCAGGACTTCACCGGCGTGCCGGCGGTGGTCGACCTGGCCGCCATGCGCGACGCCATGACCGCGCTGGGCGCCAACCCCGAGAAGATCAACCCGCTGAACCCGGTGGACCTGGTCATCGACCACTCGGTGATGGTGGACTATTTCGGCAACGCCAAGGCCTTCGGCTCGAACGTCGAGCGCGAGTACGAGCGCAACATCGAGCGCTACAACTTCCTCCGCTGGGGCTCCTCGGCCTTCAACAACTTCCGCGTCGTGCCGCCCGGCACCGGGATTTGCCACCAGGTGAACCTCGAGTACCTGGCGCAGACCGTCTGGACGAACTCCGACGAGGGCCCGGAAGTGGCCTATCCCGACACGGTGGTCGGCACCGACAGCCACACGACCATGATCAACGGCCTGGCGGTGCTGGGCTGGGGCGTGGGCGGCATCGAGGCGGAAGCCGCGATGCTGGGCCAGCCGATCCCGATGCTGATCCCCGAGGTCATCGGCTTCAAGCTGGACGGCGCCCTGCCGGAAGGCGCGACCGCCACCGACCTGGTGCTCACCGTAACGCAGATGCTGCGCAAGAAGGGCGTGGTCGGCAAGTTCGTCGAGTTCTACGGCCCCGGCCTGGCGACCATGACGCTGGAAGACCAGGCGACCATCGCCAACATGGCTCCGGAGTACGGCGCGACCTGCGGCTTCTTCCCGGTGACCCGGGCCACCATCGACTACCTGGCCGCCACCAACCGCGCGCCCGAGCGCGTGGCGCTGGTCGAGGCCTATGCCAAGGCCCAGGGCATGTGGCGCGAACCCACCGATCCGGATCCGGTGTTCAGCGACACCCTGCAGCTGGACATGTCCGGCGTGCTGCCGTCGCTGGCTGGCCCGAAGCGTCCGCAGGACCGCGTGCTGCTGTCCGACGCGGCGCCCGAGTTCAAGTCGGCCCTGGCCGGCGAGACCTTCGGCAAGCCCGACAGCCTGGCCGACCGCTTCAAGGTCGAGGGCGAGAACTTCGACATCGGCAACGGCGACGTGGTGATCGCCGCGATCACCTCGTGCACCAATACCTCCAACCCCTCGGTGCTGATCGCCGCCGGCCTGGTGGCCAAGAAGGCGGTGGAAAAGGGCCTGCGGGTGAAGCCCTGGGTCAAGACCTCGCTGGCGCCCGGCTCGCAGGTGGTCACCGACTACCTGAAGGCCGCAAAGCTGGACAAGAGCTTGGACGCCCTGGGCTTCAACCTGGTCGGCTACGGCTGCACCACCTGCATCGGCAACTCCGGCCCGCTGCCGGAGCCGATCTCGGACTCCATCCAGAAGAACGACGTGGTCGCCTGCTCGGTGCTCTCGGGCAACCGTAACTTCGAAGGCCGTGTGAACCCCGACGTGCGCGCCAACTACCTGGCCTCGCCGCCGCTGGTGGTGGCCTACGCCCTGGCCGGCTCGATGCAGATCGACCTGGTCAACGAGCCGCTCGGCGAGGGCAAGGACGGCAAGCCGGTCTATCTGAAGGACATCTGGCCGACCTCGGCCGAGGTGGCCGCGCTGCAACGCAAGCACGTGACCAACAAGATGTTCGCCACCCGCTACGCCGACGTCTTCAAGGGCGACAAGAACTGGCAGGGCATCAAGGTCAAGGGCGGCCAGACCTACGACTGGGACATGGGTTCGACCTACGTCCAGAACCCGCCCTACTTCCGCGACATGCAGATGGAGCCGACGCCGGTCACCGACATCGTCGAGGCCCGCGTCCTGGCGGTGTTCGGCGACTCGATCACGACCGACCACATCTCGCCGGCCGGTTCGATCAAGACCAGCTCGCCCGCGGGCCAGTACCTGGTCGATCGCCAGGTGCCGCCGTCCGAGTTCAACGGCTACGGCGCACGTCGCGGCAACCACGAAGTCATGATGCGCGGCACCTTCGCCAACATCCGCATCCGCAACCGGATCACCCCGGAAGTGGAAGGCGGCGTGACCAAGCACTTCCCGTCCGGCGACCAGATGCCGATCTACGACGCGGCCATGCGCTACCAGGGCGAAGGCCGCCCGCTGGTGGTGTTCGCGGGCAAGGAATACGGCACCGGCTCGTCGCGCGACTGGGCCGCCAAGGGCACGAAGCTGCTGGGCGTCCGCGCCGTGGTGGCTGAGAGCTTCGAGCGCATCCACCGCTCGAACCTGGTGGGCATGGGCGTGCTGCCGCTGCAGTTCCTGCAGGAAGGCTGGCACAAGCTGGGCCTCACCGGCGAGGAGATCGTCACGATCCGTGGCCTGACCGAGCTCGCGCCCCGCAAGCAACTGATCGTCGAGATGTACCGTCCCTCGGACGGCCGCATCGCGCGTTTCCCGGTCCGTTGCCGGATCGATACGCCCACCGAGCTCGAGTACTTCAAGCACGGCGGCGTCCTGAACTATGTCCTGCGCAGCCTGGCTAAGCCGGCCGCATAGGGAATTCATCGTCGGCGTCCGGCCCTGGCGGTCGGACGCCGCGATCCTTCCAACGACAGACTCCCTAAGGCCGCCGCTTCCTGCCACGGCAGCCTTTGTTCCGCAGGCCCGAAGAGTTATTCCCGCGGGTCCCCTTGAGGCTCCGCCATGCCCCCATATCGTTCCCGCACTTCCACCCACGGCCGCAACATGGCTGGCGCGCGCGGCCTGTGGCGCGCCACGGGCATGAAGGACAGCGACTTCGGCAAGCCGATCGTCGCCGTGGTCAACTCCTTCACCCAGTTCGTGCCGGGGCACGTGCACCTGAAGGACCTGGGCCAGCTGGTCGCCCGCGAGATCGAGCGCGCCGGCGGCGTAGCCAAGGAATTCAACACCATCGCCGTGGACGACGGCATCGCCATGGGCCACGACGGCATGCTCTACAGCCTGCCCTCGCGCGAGCTGATCGCCGACAGCGTCGAGTACATGGTCAACGCGCACTGCGCCGACGTCATGGTCTGCATCTCCAACTGCGACAAGATCACCCCCGGCATGCTGATGGCAGCCATGCGGCTGAACATCCCCGCTGTGTTCGTCTCCGGGGGTCCGATGGAAGCGGGCAAGGTCGTCCTGCGCGGCAAGGAAGTCGCGCTCGACCTGGTCGACGCCATGGTCGCCGCCGCCGACGACAAGGTGAGCGACGAGGAGGTCGCCGCCATCGAACGGTCGGCCTGCCCGACCTGCGGCTCCTGTTCGGGCATGTTCACCGCCAACTCGATGAATTGCCTGACCGAGGCGCTCGGCCTGTCGCTGCCCGGCAACGGCTCGGTCCTGGCCACCCACGCGGACCGCGAGCGCCTGTTCCTGGAAGCGGGTCGCACGGCCGTGGACCTGGCCCACCGGTGGTACGACCAGGACGACCAGAGCGTCCTGCCGCGCAACGTGGCCAGTTTCGCGGCGTTCGAAAATGCCATGCGGCTGGACATCGCCATGGGCGGCTCGACCAACACCGTGCTGCACCTGCTGGCCGCCGCCTACGAGGGCGGCATACCCTTCACGATGACCGACATCGACAGGCTGTCGCGCTCGACACCCTGCCTGTGCAAGGTCGCGCCTTCGAAGTCGGACGTGCACATGGAGGACGTGCACCGCGCCGGCGGCGTCATGGCCATCCTTGGAGAGCTGGACCGCGCGGGGCTGCTGCACACCGACTGCGCCACCGTGCACAGCGCCACCATGGCCGAGGCGCTCGGCCGCTGGGACGTGGTCCGGACCCATTCCGAAAGCGTCCGCGAATTCTTCCGTGCGGCGCCGGGCGGGGTGCCGACCCAGACGGCCTTCAGCCAGGATCGCCGCTGGGACGAGCTGGACCTCGACCGCGCGGGCGGGGTGATCCGCAGCGCCGAAACGCCCTTCTCCGAGGACGGCGGCCTCGCCGTCCTGACCGGCAATCTGGCCCTCGACGGTTGCATCGTGAAGACCGCGGGCGTGGACGAGTCGATCCTGAAGTTCTCGGGGCCCGCCAAGGTCTACGAGAGCCAGGACGACGCCGTTTCGGCCATCCTCACCGGCAAGGTCGTGGCGGGGGACGTCGTGGTCATCCGCTACGAGGGGCCCAAGGGCGGCCCTGGCATGCAGGAGATGCTCTATCCGACCAGCTACCTGAAATCGAAAGGCCTGGGGAAGGCCTGCGCCCTGGTCACCGATGGACGCTTCTCCGGCGGCACCTCGGGCCTCTCGATCGGCCACGCCTCGCCGGAAGCGGCCGAGGGCGGGAACATCGGCCTGGTCGAAGACGGCGACGTCATCGAGATCGACATCCCCAACCGCACGATCGGCCTGAAGGTGGACGACATCACGCTCGGGCGCCGCCGAAGCGAGCGCGACAAGATAGGCTGGAAGCCCGCCCGCGATCGCCCGCGCAAGGTCTCGACCGCGCTGAAGGCCTACGCCCACTTCGCCACCAGCGCCTCCAGGGGCGCTGTCCGGGTCGTGGACTGAGGCCTCGAGCCGCCATCTCGCCTGTGGGGAGATGCCGGCTCACGGCTTCTTGAGATTTACAGCCTGGAGAACACTGCTTAAGCCGATGGCGATGCGGATGGCCGCGCTTTTCAGCTTGATCTTGCTTGCCTGGCCGGCGGGCGCGGCGGCGGCCAGGCCGCCGGTGCTCGTCGAACTGTTCACGGCCCAGGGCTGTGGAACCTGCAACGAGGCCAACGGCTATTTCGGCAAGCTCGCCGAGCGGCCGGGCGTGCTCGCCCTCACCTATTC
>DASVNS010000173.1:0-3496 GCA_036383735.1 Phenylobacterium sp.
CGAGGGAAAGGCGCGGTTGGATTTGTCCGGCTAGTCGGCCGATTTACCGGCTTCCCAGCGGACGCGCGCCGCCTCGACGATACGGCGGGCCGCATCGGCGGCCTGCTCTATAGTCATTTCGGTGGTGTCGAGCAAGTTCGCGTCGGCCGCCGCCACCATCGGCGCGGCGTCGCGGCCGCCGTCCCGCGCGTCGCGCTTGCGGATATCGGCGAGCACGTCCTCATACGACACCGCCTCGCCCTGGCCGGTGAGCTGCTTCCACCGCCGTTCGGCGCGAACCTCGGGCGTGGCGGTGACGAACAGCTTGGCTGGCGCGGTCGGGCAGATGACGGTGCCGATGTCGCGTCCGTCCAACACCGCGCCGCCCTCCTGGCCCGCGAAGGCGCGTTGGAAATCCAGCAGGGCGTCGCGCACCCGCCGATGCACGGCCACCCGGCTGGCGAGCTCGCCCGCCGCGCGGGTGCGCAGCTGCGGATCGGCCAGCAGCCCGGAGGTCAAGGTCGCCGCCGCCCCCTCCGCCGCCGCTTCATCGTCCAGCGACAGTCCGCCGCGTTCCATCAGCACGCCGACCGCGCGGTACAGCAGCCCGGTATCCAGCACCGGCAACGCCAGCTCGCGCCCCAGCCGCGCCGCGATCGTGCCCTTCCCCGACGCCGCCGGCCCATCCACCGCGACGACAAACGAAGCACCCGCAACCCCACCCATCAAAGCACCTCCTCTCCGCTTCGCGGGGGGAGAGGGAGGGGGTAGGGAGAGGGCGGCGCCGACGCTTCGGCTTGCAATAATGTTCCATATATGTTCACGTTAGCGCCGTGAGCTAGGTCCGAACCCTCCGCCGCGTTGCAATGATCGAGCGCGCCCGCGAACTGCGTTGGAACGACACCGATGCCGAGGCCCGCCTCTGGAATGCCTTGCGCGCGCGCCGACTGGGCGGCTGGGGCTGGAAACGCCAGGTTCCCTGGGGACCGTTCTTTCTCGACTTTCTCTCCGTCGAAGCTGGCCTCGTCGTCGAGGTCGACGGGGGTCAGCACAGCGAACGGACCGACTATGACGCGCGGCGGACAAGCTATGTCGAGCGCTCGGGCCTGCGCGTCATTCGCTTCTGGAACTCCGACGTCCTGACCAACCGCGACGGCGTCTGCGCCACGATCCTCGACGCCTGCGGCGGCGAACGCGACGGCACTCCTCTCCCCCGGGGCGCAGCCCCGAGAGGGAGAGGGTAGGGAGAGGGCGGCTCCGCGTTTCCACCGGCCGGCCGGCGCCCCGAAAGGCCATGACGCGGGTCGTCTCAGCTGGGGAACGATGCGCCGAGCCGCCCTCTCCCTACCCTCTCCCCCTCCGCTGCGCGGGGGGAGAGGAGTTGCGCGGACCAGCATCAAGCCGCCACGGCCGGATCTTCGCCGATGTCGGCCCCCAGGCCGCGCATCATCGCGACGAAACCGGGGAAGCTGGTGGCGATCATGCCGGGCTCGTCGACCCGGACGGGCTGCTCGGCGGCCAGACCCAGCACCAGGTGCGACATGGCGATGCGGTGGTCGCCGTGGGTCGTGACGCCTGCGCCGCCGGCGACCAGGTGGTTGCCGCCCTTGGCGCCGATCACCGTCAGCGCCTCCGGCTCCTCCTCGACGCCGATGCCGCAGGCCGCAAGGCCCGCCGCCATCAGCGCGATCCGGTCGCTCTCCTTCACCCGCATCTCGCCGATGCCGCGCATGGTCGTCCGGCCCGAGGCGAACGCGGCCGCCACCGCCAGGATCGGGTATTCGTCGATCATCGAAGGCGCCCGCTCGGGCGGGACCTCCACGCCCTGCAGCTCGGAATGGCGGGCGGTGACGTCGGCGACGGTCTCGCCCCCCTCGTCGCGCACATTGGTCACCGAGATGTCGGCGCCCATGTCGCCCAGCGTCTCCAAGAGCCCGATACGCAGCGGGTTCAGCAGCATGCCCTGCACCGTCACCTCCGACCCCGGGGTCACCAGGGCGGCGACCAGCGGGAAGGCGGCCGAGGACGGATCGCCCGGCACGTGGATGCGGGTTCCGCGTAGCTTCTGGCCGCCCGGCAGGACGATGTGGCGGCCGGCGCCCACCTCGCGGACCTCGATCTCGGCGCCGAAGCCCCGCAGCATGCGCTCGGTGTGGTCGCGGGTGGCCTCGGGCTCGATCACGTCGGCCCCGCCCTGGGCGTGCAGGCCAGCCAGCAGCACCGCCGATTTCACCTGCGCCGAGGGCTCCGGCAGGGTGTAGGCGAGGTGGCGCAGGTTCCCGCCCTTCAGCGTCAGCGGCAGCCGGCCGCCCTGCCGGCAGATCCAGCTCGCGCCCATCTCGCCCAGCGGCTTCAGCACCCGGTTCATCGGCCGGCCGCGCAGCGAGGCGTCGCCGGTGAACGTCGCCGCCATGTCGAACCCGGCCGCCGCGCCCATGATCAGCCGCACGCCGGTGCCGGCGTTGCCGCAGTCGACCACATCGGCCGCCTCGGAGAAGCCGCCTCGGCCCTCCACGCGCCACTTGCCGTCGCCCAGCCGCTCCACGCCGGCGCCGAACGCGGCCATGGCGGCGGCCGTGCGCTTGACGTCGTCTCCCTCGAGCAGGCCTTCGATCTCGGTCACGCCGCTGGCCAGCGCGCCCAGGATGAGCGCGCGATGGCTGATGGATTTGTCCCCCGGTGCGCGGACGGTCCCCTTCAGGGGCCCCGCGCGCCTGGCGGTCAGTTGGGCCGCCGTCATGTGTCGAAAACGCCTCCGGTAAAGGGGATAATGCCGAGCGGGGATGCTTTGACAGCCGCTCCCACGCGTGGCAAGGGACCCCGCTTTCCGCGCAAACCACATCGTTTTTTAGAGGGTCGCCGCCTTTGGCCAATCCCGAACTGGGCACCAAGCAAATCTGCCCGAACTGCCAGGCTAAGTTCTACGACCTCGGCAAGCGCCCGGCGCATTGCCCGAAGTGCGCCACCGAGTTCGATCCCGACGAAGCCGTCCGCAACCGCCGCGTCCGTGCGCGGACCATCGTACCTGAGGACGACCAGGTCGAAGATCAGGTCGCGGAGAAGGAAACCGACGAGGACGAAGAAGAGGAAGAGGCGGCCACGCCCGAACTCGACGCCGTCGCCGACGATCCGCCGCTGGCCGCCGACGACGACGAGGCCGACGAGCCCGCCGCCGTCTCCGAAGACCTCGGCGCGTTCCCCGACGAAGACGAGGTCGAGGAGGACGACGCCGACGTCCCGTTCCTCGAGGACGAGGACGAGGACGACTTCGACGACGCCGAGATCGAGGGCCTGCCGGGCGAGGGAGAAGAGGACCGGTAGGACCCCTCCGGGCCCCGCGACGAAAAAAGCCTGAAAGCGGGCTTGATCGCGGGAACCGGTTTGAATAGGTTCCGCGCCTTCCCGGGGGGCCAGCCTCCCCGGCAAGACCCGAACTCGGGGCTATAGCTCAGCTGGTAGAGCGCTTGAATGGCATTCAAGAGGTCAGCGGTTCGACTCCGCTTAGCTCCACCATGGA
>DASVNS010000174.1:0-6072 GCA_036383735.1 Phenylobacterium sp.
GCCGGGGTGGGCGGCGGCGGCGGGGCCGGCGGCGGGTTCTCGCGCCGGTCGCGTTCGCGCTCGCGCTTCAGCCGCGCATGCAGCGCCAGGCTCTGGCGCATGGAGCGCGAGATCCGCTGATAGGCGCGGGCCAGGTCGGCGACCTCGGCGGGGTCCTCGGTCGAGACAGCGCAGGCGTGAATGTGGCGAGCCAGCGACAGGTCGAGCCCGGCCAGCTCGGCGAGCATGGCTTCGGCGGGATCGATGTCGGCGGGGTCCGCGGTCATGGGCAGGAGCAGACCATGCCGGTGCGTCAGAGGCGGACGTATCGCGCAGGCGGGGCCGCCCCCACCCCTGCGTCATCCCGGTTTTCGCCGCAGGCGAAAGACCGGGACCCACAGACGCCGACGCCGGCCGCCCGGTCACCGCGCCCCGCTGCGCCTTCGTCCCCTCGGAGCCGGTGGGTCCCGGTCTTCGCGTTCCGCGAAACCGGGATGACACCCGTTGCGTGACGACGCCAGGCGCCGGGAAGGGCAAGCGCACCGGACGCTTCAAGCCGTCGCCGATGCCTGCTCTCGGCCAGCGAGTGAGGGGGAGAATCGACCCATGACGGACGTTGGATCTGAAACTTGGTTGAGGGTCCGCCTCGCACCCGCAAGAGCCTCCCGCAAGGTCCGGTTCTGGTGGCTCCGTCGGAGAGCGCCGGTCCTGGGACTGCGCCAAACCGTCAAATCCCCTGTGCAGCGGTGCTAGCACGTCCGGGCGGTCACCCCGGGGAGTTCGCTCAGAAGAAGACGTTGAAGCGCATGGCCGACGGGGGCAGCCGATCCAGTTCGCGCACCAGGGGCGCGAACATCGCTTCCAGGAATTTTCCGATCCGGGCGGCCATCTGCGTTATTCCATTGTGCGGTGCAGCGTAGCTTGACCTATAGGACCGCCTCTCGTGGCGTCAACGAATTGCCAGCGTGATGAATAGCTATGCGCTGCAATGCCGCATTTCCATGCTGCAGCGCAGCTATGCCTCTTCCAGGTCTTCGAGGACCGCCTCTTCCGGACCGGCCTCGTAGACCAGGAGGTCGCCCGGCTGGCAGTCGAGCTCTCGGCAAAGCGCCGCCAAGGTCGAGAAGCGCACCGCCCGGGCCTTGCCGGTCTTGAGGATCGAGAGGTTGGCGATCGTCACCCCGACCCGATCGGCCAGTTCCGTCAGCGACATGCGTCGCTCCAGCAGCACGCGGTCGAGGCTTACGCGGATTGGCATTCGGGGCGGCCCTAGATGGTGAGTTCGGCTTCGCGGCGTAGCCGGGCGCCCTCGCGGAACACCTCGGCCAGCACGAAGACCACGAGCACGGAAAACCAGGCGGTGAGGCTCATGCTGGGCTCGATCCGGTTCACACCCGGCAGCAACCAGGCGCTCACCGCCCAGAACGCATAGCGCCCCAGCTCCAGGCCCGCCAGCATCAGGCCGATCAGGCGCAGGCGCGCCACGTTGTCCGGGTGGAAGGGATCGCCGGCGGTCAGGGTGGAAAAGATCCGCCGCAAAGAGCCGACGATGACCAGGACGCCGGCCAGATAGAGGCCCGCCGCCAACAGGCCGCTGGTGATGGAAGACCCCTTGGACGTGAGCTCGCCCAGCGCGCCGTCCCGCGTCGTGACGCTCGTGTCCGCGGCATCGGTCAGTCGCGCGAGCAGGTCGGGATTGAAGCTCAGCAGCAGCGCCGCAAGCGTGATCAGAGCCAGAACTGCGACGCCGATCCAGAGGGCTGCGAAAACGACGTCGAGGATGATCTTGAGAAAACTGGAAACCGAACCCGGACCCAAGGCGCGCATGGCCGACGTGCTCCCCTGCGTGACCGCAGGATCCGCCGCGGCAGCCGTCGAGGGCCGGGCCGGGGCGGATCGGACGATCTTCATAAGTTTCAGGCGGCAAGTCTTAGCGGAAGGCGGCCTGTGCGGCGATGCTCAGGATCGGCATGGCGGCCAGGATGACGGCAAAGCTCATGGCGGCGCGGTCCAGGCGGTTCATGGCCTTGGCGAAGACGGTGGGGGTGAACATGGTGGGCTCCTATCGTGGCTGCGGGGCAGCGTGTGATGTCAGGACCCGGCGTCCTGATGCGATTATCGATAATCCCACATCGATTTTCGATCATCTTAATATCGAGTAACGATATTAAACTTTCGCAATGCAACAGCCGGCCCCGGCGCTATTGTCCGCCGGCTGTGGCGCGTGGAGTGAGATCGGATGGCCCTGAAACTCGAGTCCGGAGCCCGCCTGGTCGTGGCGACCCACAACGGCGGCAAGGTCCGCGAATTGATCGAGATCCTCGAGGGGCGGTTCGAACTGGTGTCGGCGGGGGACCTCGGCCTGACTGAGCCGGACGAGACCGAGACCACCTTCGCCGGCAATGCGCTCCTGAAGGCGCGCGTTGCCGCAGATGCCTGCGGCCTCATCGCCCTGGCCGACGACTCGGGCTTGTCGGTGACGGCGCTGGACGGCGCGCCCGGCATCTTCTCGGCCCGCTGGGCCGGACCGGAGAAGGACTTCGCCATGGCCATGCGGAAGGTCGAGGAACGGCTGGAAGAAGCCGGCGGCGACGATTTCTCGGCCTGGTTCACCTCTGCGCTGGCCGTCGCCTGGCCGCAGGGGCCGGCGGTGGTTGTCGAAGGGCGCGTCGACGGCGCGCTCACCTTCCCGCCACGCGGCGACCGGGGCTTCGGCTACGATCCGATCTTCGTGCCCGAGGGCCACGACATCACCTTCGGCGAGATGGATCCCGCCAGGAAGGACGGCTTGAGCCACCGTGCGCGGGCGTTCGCGAAGCTGAAGGCCGCCCTGCTTTGACCGACGCGCCGCCCGCCCGGGACGCCGGCGTCCCCCTGGGCGTCTATGTCCACTGGCCCTACTGCGCGAAGATCTGCCCTTACTGCGATTTCAACGTCTTCAAGGCGAAGGGCCGCGAGGCGGAGGCCGCCGAACTGGCGCGCGCCATCGTGGCGGACCTGGAGGCCCAGGCCGCGCTGACCGGTCCGCGCGAGTTGGTCTCGGTATTCTTCGGCGGCGGCACGCCCTCGCTGATGCAGCCGGAGTGGGCCGCCGACATCCTGGACGCGGCGCGCCGTCTGTGGACACCGGCCGCCGATCTCGAGGTCAGCCTGGAAGCCAATCCCACCGACGCGGAGGCCGGCCGGTTCGCCGCCCTGGCCGACGCGGGGGTAAACCGCCTGTCGCTCGGGCTGCAGGCGCTGGACGACGCGGCGCTGAGGTTCCTGGGCCGCAACCACGACGCCGCGGAGGGCCGGCGCGCGGCGGAGGCGGCCGCCCGCGCGTTCCCGCGCCTGTCGCTGGACCTGATCTACGCCCTGCCGGGCCAGACGCCGGCGTCCTGGGCGGATGAGCTGCGGGCCGCCATCGACCTGGGCGCCGAGCACCTCTCGCCCTACCAGCTGACCATTGAGCACGGCACCGCCTTCGATCGCGCCGTGCGGCGCGGCGCCTTCGCCCCTCCGGACGAGGATCTCGGGGCGGATCTCTACGAGACGACGCAGACGACCCTGGAGGCCGAGGGTTTCGACGCCTACGAAGTCTCGAACCACGCGCGCGGCGAGCCGGCCCGGTCGCGGCACAACCTCGTCTACTGGCGGGGTTGGGACTATGTGGGCGCAGGCCCAGGCGCGCACGGTCGCCTCACGCTGGGCGGCGCGCGTCAGGCGACCCAGGCGGCGTCACGCCCTCTCGACTACATACGGCGGGTCGCCGGGGCCGGGACCGGGTTCATCAGCCGCGAGCAGCTGACACCGACGCAGGCGGCCGAAGAGCGTGTCCTGCTGGGCCTGCGCATCGGCGACGGCGCTCCATTCGCGGACCTTTCGCCCCTGGGCCTCGAGCCTGCCCACCCGACCGTGCGGCGGATGGTGGATCTTGGCCTCGTGGCCGACGACCCGGCACGCCTGCGCGCCACGCCGGCAGGGCGGCGCGTGCTGGATCGCCTGACCGCCGAACTGGCGGGCGCATAGGCGCGAAACACGCCCAGTTTGGCCCCATGCAACCGCGATCGCTCCAACACGGTTGCGCTTCGAATGGTCGCTGAGCTTGCCTTTGCGCGCCGGAGCGGCGAACCCTCCCGCCATGGCCCGCGCCCTGCCCACTCCTGTACTCGACGATGCTCCCCTGGCGGCCGGCCTCTATGTGGTCGCGACGCCGATCGGCAATCTGCGCGACATCACCCTTCGCGCCCTGGACGTGTTGAACCAGGCCGACCTGATCCTGGCCGAAGACACGCGAGTGTCCGGCAAGCTCCTGGCGGCCTTCGGCATCAAGGGCCGGATGGAGCGGCACGACGAGCATGCGGCCGAGCGGGTCCGACCCAAGGTGCTGGCGGCGCTGGCCCAAGGCCAGCGGGTAGCGGTCATCTCCGACGCGGGCACGCCGCTGATCTCCGACCCCGGCTACCGGCTGGTGCGCGAGGCGGCCGAGGCCGGCCATCGGGTGTTCCCGATCCCCGGAGCTTCCGCGCTGCTCGCGGGCCTGTCCGCGGCCGGCCTGCCCACCGACCGTTTCCTGTTCGTGGGCTTCCCGCCGCCGAAGCGCGCGGCGCGGCGGACATTCCTGGCGGAGTTCGCCGGCGTTCGCGCCACCCTGGTCTTCTTCGAGGGCGGATCACGGCTGGCCGACAGCCTGGCCGACATGGCTGCCGTGCTCGGCGACCGCGAGGCGGTGGTCTGCCGCGAGCTGACGAAGCTGTACGAAACCTTCTACCGCGGCCCCTTGTCGGTCCTGGCGGCCGATCCGCGGCTGGACGCGCCCAAGGGCGAGATCGTGATCCTGGCGGCGCCGGGCCGGGAGGTCGAGGCGACCGCCGCAGACGCCGACGCGGCCCTGGCCGACGCCCTGTCGCGCCTGAAGCCGGCGGACGCCGCCGCCGAGGTGGCCAAGGCGCTGGGCCTGCCGCGGCGGGATCTCTACCGCCGGGCCATGGAACTCAAGACGGGGGAGGTGAAGCGATGAACGTCCGCGTGGCCCGGGGGATGGCGGCGCGTAAGTCGGGCCGGCGTAGCGAGGCCTGGGCGGCGGCCTGGCTGATGGCCAAGGGCTACCGCATCCTGGGCTTCAGGCTGAAGACGCCGCAGGCCGAGATCGACGTCCTGGCCAAGCGCGGGCAGGTGCTGGCCGTGGTCGAGGTCAAGCGCCGGGGCAGTCTGGCCGTCGCCCTGGAGACGGTCACCTTCGACCAGCGCGACCGCCTGCGCCGGGCCGGCGCGGCGCTTGCGGCCAATCGCCCAGGCCTTGCCTCGTGCGCCGTGCGCCTGGACCTGTTGGCGCTCGCGCCGGGCAGGCTTCCTAGGCATATTCCCGACGCCTGGAAGGGGGGCTGAGGCACGGATGGACCGCAACGAGGCCGAGAGCATCCTGTCGAAAGCCGGCGACGCGGCGGAGGACGACTTCCCGCTGCTGGACGCGGCGATCGCCTGCGCGATCCACGAGGATCCGGCGCGCGATCCCGCGGCGGTCCGCGAGATGGCCGCCATCGGAGTCGAGCGCCTGTCCGACCGCTTGAAGCGCGAAAGCCCCGAAGAGGCGATGGCCGAGACCATCGCCGGCGACCTGGGCCTGTCCGGCGACCTGTTCACCGCCGAGGACCCCGACAACACCGACGTGATCGCCGTCGCCAACCGCCGCAAGGGCCTGGCCGTCACCATCGCCCTGTTCTACCTGCATGCCGCACGCAAGTGCGGCGTGACCCTGAAGGGCGTCGACTTCCCCGGCCATTTCCTGCTCCGGATCGAGACCGACGAGGGGCCGCTGGCGCTGGACCCGTTCTCCGAAGGCCGCGTGGTCCTGCCGTCGGAACTCACCCGCCGCGCGCTTCACGCAGGCCTCACCCCCAACGTGGCCGACCGGCTGGACCGGCTGATGGCGCCGGTCAGCGACCGGGCGGTGCTGCTCCGTCTGCAGAACATCGTCTACGCCAACGCCAGCGCTTACGGCGATTTCGCCCGGGCCGAGCGCGCGGCCCTGCGCCGGGCCCTGCCGGACCCCACCGACCACCGTCCCTGGCTGGACGTCGCCGCCGCCCGCGAAGGCCAGGGCGCCCTGGC
>DASVNS010000175.1:0-1634 GCA_036383735.1 Phenylobacterium sp.
GGTGATCGAAGGCGACGGCCGCCTGGTCGCCGTCTCGGAAAGCTCCGCCGCCAGCGCCTACAAGCGCGGCGACCGCGTCTTCCACCTGAAGTTCGGCTACGGCTCGGTCCGCGCCGTCGAGGGCAACAAGCTCACCGTGACCTTCGACAAGGCCGGCGAAAAGAAGGTCATCGACAGCTTTGTCGAGAAGGCGGGGTGAGGGCGAGCGGGCCGAACGCGGTCTACATCATGGCCAGCGGCCGGCACGGCACGCTCTACATCGGGGTCACCAGCGAACTCATCGGCCGGGTCGCGCAGCACCGCGAGGGCATGCGCGAGGGCTTCACCAAGCGTTATGGCGTCCGACGTCTCGTGTGGTTCGAAACCCACGACGGTATCGTCGATGCCATCCAGCGCGAGAAATCGCTGAAGAAGTGGAAGCGCCAATGGAAGATCGAGCTGATCGAAGAGTCGAACCCGGACTGGGAGGATCTGTACCCGGGCTTCTTCGTCGCGGAGGGGCCTCTCTCTCGCCTCCAACCACCCGAACCCTCGCTCTGACACCCCCGCTCTGCCCCCCACTCGTCATGGCCGGGCTTGACCCGGCCACCCATTCCAGAGCCTCCGCAAGGGGCCCTCGACATGGCCGATCGCCGGTTGGATGGCCGGGTCAAGCCCGGCCATGACGAGCAATAGAATGGTGGATTGGACAACGAAGCGCCGCCGACCGGCCGAACCCTCTCGCCTTTCCGGCCATCTGTCGCTAGAGCCCGCCCCATGAGCGAAGAGGCCGTCCAGATCATCGCCCGCGGCCCTCGCGCCGACGCCGAAGCCGCCGCCGCGGCCCTCGAGGCCGAGCCCGCGACCGAGGCCCTGACCTTCTCCATCCTCGAAGAGGACGAGGACCGCGACGTGTGGCGGATCGACGCCTTCCCGAACGAGGCCGACGAGCAGGCGGCCATCGACCGGGTGCTGGCCCGTTTCCCCAAGCTGCGCGTGGTCACCGAGAAGCTGGCCGACGCCGACTGGCTGGCCATGGCGCTGTCGGGCCTGCCTCCGGTGCGCGCGGGCCGCTTCTTCGTCTACGGCGCCCACGACAAGGGCCTCGCCCCAGCCAGCACGGTCAACCTGCGGATCGAGGCGGGCGCGGCCTTCGGCACCGGCCACCACGGCACGACCGTGGGCTGCCTGCAGGCGTTCCACGACCTGTTGAAGGCGCGCCGGTTCGACCGCGTGCTGGACGTGGGCTGCGGCACCGGCGTGCTGGCCATCGCCGCGGCGCGCACGGGCTCGCCCATCGCCGTCGGCACCGACATCGACGGCCCCTCGGTTCGCATCGCCAACGAGAACGCCGTCCTGAACGGCGCCGGCGCCCGTTTCGTCCATGCCTCGGGGCTGAACGATCCGCTGGTGCGCAACGACGGCCCCTACGACCTGGTGTTCGCCAACATCCTGGCCCCGCCGCTGGTGGCGCTGTCGCAGGACATCAGGCTGGCCCTGAAGCCGGGCGGGATCGCGATCCTCTCCGGCCTTCTGCGCACCCAGGAACGCCGGGTGCTGGCCGCCTACATGTCGAAGGGCTTCCGGCTCGTTCGCCGCCTGCATCGCGACGCCTGGGCCACACTCGTACTGCGTCGCGCCTGAAGCCGGGAACC
>DASVNS010000176.1:0-2262 GCA_036383735.1 Phenylobacterium sp.
TATCTCTCGATCCGGCCGGGCGCGCGCTACTACAACTCGCTGCGGCTGCTCGAGCGGGTGAAGGAGCGCGATCCGACCCAGTTCACCAAGTCCGGCATCATGGTCGGCCTGGGCGAGGCGAAGGAGGAGGTGATGCAGGTCATGGACGACATGCGTTCGGCCGGCGTCGACTTCATCACCATCGGCCAATATCTCCAGCCGACTCGCAAGCACGCGCCGATCGACCGTTTTGTGCACCCTGACGAGTTCAGGGCCTACGAGGAGATCGCCCGGGCCAAGGGCTTCCTGATGGTTGCGGCCAGCCCGCTCACCCGCTCGTCGCACCACGCCGGCGAGGACTTCGCGCGGCTGCAGGACGCACGGCGGGCCAAGGACGCCGCGACCTAAGTGCACCACCACGTCTCACGGCTGTTGCCCTACACGCCGGACCAGCTGTTCGCCCTGGTCGGCGATGTAGACCGCTATCCGGAGTTCGTGCCGTGGATCCGCTCGATGCGCACCTGGAACGCCCGCGACCTGGGGGAGGGCGCGAATAGCCTCGACGCCGAAGCGGGCGTCGGTTTTTCCTTCCTGAAGGAGCGGTTCGCCACACGGGTCCGCCGTGACGCGGCGGAGCGCCGGATCGACGTGAGCCTGTTGTCCGGCCCCTTCCGCAGGCTGACCAACAGCTGGCGCTTCATCGAGGACGAAGCCGGCGCCCGGATCGAGTTCGACATCGACTTCCAGTTCAAATCTCGCCTGCTGGAAGGCCTGCTGAGCGCCAATTTCCATCACGCCGTCGAGCGGCTGATGACCTGTTTCGAGGATCGGGCGCGGGCGCTCTACGGCCCCGGCCAAGCGCCCGCCTCGCTCTAAGCCAGCCGGTCGCGCATCATCTGCAAGGCGGCCTGCACGGCGGCCAGCTGGATGCCCTCACGCGTGTCCTCTTCGAAGAAGTGTTCCTCGTGAACGATGCGCTGATTGGAGCGGGCGGTCGCGATGTGGACCGTGCCGACGGGCTTCATCGGGGTGCCGCCGCCCGGCCCCGCGACACCTGTGATCGCCACGGCGAGGTGGGCGTTGGAGGCTTCCAGCGCGCCCTCGGCCATCATCCGCGACACCGGCTCGGATACCGCGCCCAGGTCGGCGATCAGGTCGCCCGGCACCCCCAGCAACTCCTGCTTGGCGCGATTGGAATAGGTGACGAAGCCACGCTCGAAGACGTCGGAAGAGCCTGAGATGGAACAGATGGCGCCCGCCACCAGCCCGCCGGTGCAGCTCTCGGCCGTGACGATTCGCAGCGACCGTTCCCGCGCCTCGTCGATCAAAAGGCGCGCCAGGGTCACGATCTCCAGGTTGAACATCGGCTTGAAGGTCCCTCTAAACTCGGCGCGAACTGAGCACCGCACGTCCGCATCGACAAGGCGATTCGAGACCCGATGACCACCCTTGCCGCCGGGGCGCCGGCCCGTACAGCCTCGCCGGCGCTCTTCGTGCTGACGGTGTTCACCAGCGCAGCCCTGGTTTTCCTGGTGCAGCCGATGGTCGCCAAGCTGGTGCTGCCGCTGCTGGGCGGCAGTCCGTCGGTGTGGAACACCTCGATGGCGTTCTTCCAGCTCGCGCTGCTGGCCGGCTACTTCTACGCCCACCTGCTGCAGCGGATCGGCTCGATGCGGGGCCAGGCCATCACCCACATGGCGGCTCTGATCGTGGCGGCCTTGGCCCTTCCGTTGCGGGTGAACGCGCTCGCCGGCCCGCCGTCCTCCGAGCACCCCAACGTCTGGCTGCTGACGGTGCTGACGCTCTCGATCGGCGCGCCGTTCGCGATCCTGTCGGCCACGGCGCCGCTGGTTCAAGCGTGGCATGCGCGCACCGTCGGCGTGTCGCAGGGAAAGGAGCCCTATGTGCTCTATGCGGCCAGCAACCTGGGCAGCCTGATCGCCCTGCTGGCCTATCCGATCGTCGTGGAGCCGCTGACCTCCCTGGCCAGCCAGCGCTACGGCTGGGGCGCAGCCTACGGCGTCTTCGTCCTGATTATCGGAACGTTGGCGGCTGCGGTCTCGGGCGCCGGTTCCGGAGCGGTCGAGCAGACGCCATCCGCCGCGCCTGCGCCCTCGCTGCAGCAGCGCGCCGTCTGGGTGACGCTGGCGGCCATCCCATCCAGCCTGATGCTGGGCGTCACCACCCACATCACCACCGACGTGGCGTCCGCGCCTTTCCTGTGGGTCGTGCCCCTGGCCCTGTACCTGGTCACGTTCATCGTCGCCTTCCAGCAGAAACCGG
>DASVNS010000177.1:0-2428 GCA_036383735.1 Phenylobacterium sp.
ATGTCGCCGGCGATCCGGTGCGCGGCGGCCTCCAGGCCCGCGGAATCGGCGACCGTCTCGCTCACCAGGCCGATCCGTTCGGCGTAGGCGGCGTCGAAGACCCGGGCCGTGGCGAACAGGGCGCGCGCCGTCCGCGGCCCGACGGCCTCGACCACATAGGGGCTGATGGTGGCCGGGATCAGGCCCAGCTTCACCTCGGAGAAGCTGAACGTCGCGTCCGTCGTCGCGATCGCCATGTCGCAGGCCGCCGCCAGGCCGACCCCGCCGCCGAACGCGCCGCCCTCGACCAGCGCGACGGTCAGCGCAGGCAGGTCGCGCAACGCCTTCAGCATCTTGGCCAGTTCCATGGCGTCCGCCCGGTTCTCGGCCTCGGTGCGGTCGGCCGCCGCGCGCATCCACTCGAGGTCGGCGTCCGCCGAAAAGACGCCGCCCGCGCCGCGCACAAACACCACGCGCACGCCCTCGGCGCCCGCCAGGGTGCGGAACGCCTCCTCCAGGGCCGAGATAAGGCCGTCGTCGAAGGCGTTCTTCCGCGCCGGCCGGTTCAGGGTGACCGTCACCGCACCCGCCGGCGTCGCCGAGATGTGGACGAGGTCGGTGGTGGCGCTGACGTCGGGAAATTCCACCAGCGGATGGGCGATCTCATTGGTCATGACGCGGGTCTCCTTCCGACCCGAGAGCGCAGCGATAGCCCTCGCCGTCCGGCGGCGCTACCCTTCGCAACTGTGGGTCCGCTTCCAGAAATTCAAGGTGATTCGGCGCTTGCGCGGCTGTTCCGCCAACCGCGAGCGCGGGACGCGACCATATGGTTCTCGCTGCCGGGCGGCTCGAAGCTGTTCGGCCAGGGCGACCCGTCCGATCAGCTCTACGTGGTGCGGACCGGTCGGCTCGGGGCGTTTCGCCGCGAGGAAGGCCAGGAGTCGCAGTTCCTGGGGATCATCCGCCCGGGGGAGCCGGCCGGCGAGATGTCGCTGATCGCCGGGGCGCCGCATTCGGCCGACGTCTACGCCCTGCGCGACTCCGAGATCTTCGCCGTGCCCAAGGACGCCTTCTTCGCGGCCTGCGACGCCGACGGCGCGGTGATGACCGAACTGGCGCGGCTGATGATCCTGCGCAGCCGCCAGACCGCGCGGCAGGGCCCGGTCGGCGAACCCTCGGTCTTCGGCTTCGTGCCCGTGGGGCGTCCCGGCGCGCTCCGGCCCATCGTGGAGCGGCTGGAGCGCGAGATCGCCGCGCTCGGCTATGCCGTGACCACCGTGGGCGCCGAGGCGGCCGCCGCACCCACGGAGTGGTTCTCCGAGGTCGAGCGGGTGCACGACTTCGTCCTGTATGTGGCCGAACGCGACGAGGTGTCCTGGGCGCCCTTCGTGCCGCGCCAGGTCGACCGGCTGTTCCGGGTCGGCCGGGGAGACCGTCCCGCCGAACCCAATCCGTCCATGCTGGGCGCTGCGACCCTGCAGGACCAGGGCCTCGTGGACCTGATCCTGATGCAGCCGGCCGACGCCGTGCGTCCGCACGGCTCCGAGGCCTGGCTCGAAGCCACCGGCGCCTCGCGCATCTTCCATCTTCGGCGCGGCGCGGCGCCCGATTTCCAGCGCCTGGCGCGGGTCCTCACCGGCCAGTCGGTGGGCCTGGTGCTCTCGGGCGGCGGGGCGCGGGCCTATGCCCACGTCGGCGCCATCAAGGCGCTGCGCGAGCGTAACGTGCCCATCGACTTCGTAGGGGGCTCGTCCATGGGGGCCGTCGTGGGCGCAGGCCTCGCCATGGGCTGGGACGAGGCCGAGATGGACGCCCGCCTGCACGAGGCCTTCGTCGACACCAGCCCGCTGGACGACATCGCCCTGCCTCTATTGGCCATGACCCACGGCGTGAAGGTGAGCGACCGCCTGGCCCAGCATTTCGGCGAGACCCAGATCGCCGACCTGTGGCTGCCGTTCTTCTGCCTGTCTTCGAACCTGACGACAGGCGTCTACCAGCTGCATCGCCGCGGCCTGCTGCGCCAGGCGCTCCGAGCCTCGATCGCCCTGCCCGGCGTGATGCCGCCGGCCACCGACGGCATCAATGTGCTCGTAGACGGGGCGGTGATGAAGAACTTCCCCGCCGACATCATGCGCGCGGTCCACCTCGGCCCCATCGTGGGGGTGGACGTGACCACCGCCCGCAGCATCACCGCCAAGGATGTGGCCCGCCCCTCGTCGGTCTGGCGCTGGATCCGTTCCGGCCAATGGCGGCTCGGTCCGCCGATCGTCTCGCTGCTGATGCGAACCGCCACGGTGTCCACCGGCCGCGATCTGGCGGCCGCCCGCCAGGCCACCGACGTCCTGGTCCAGCCGGATGTGTCCGGGATCGAAATCCGCGACTGGCGGGCCTATGACGCGGCGGTCGAGGCCGGCTATCGCGCGACCATCATTGCGCTCGACAAGATCAC
>DASVNS010000178.1:0-2711 GCA_036383735.1 Phenylobacterium sp.
CTTCGTGACCACCGAGCGTCTGCTGATCGCCCTGGCCAAGGAAGGCGGGGACGCCGCCAAGCTGCTGAAGGACGCCGGCGTCACCGCCAAGGGCCTGGAAGACGCCGCCACGGCCGTCCGTAAGGGCCGCACCGCCGACTCGGCCTCGGCCGAGGAGGGCTATGACGCCCTGAAGCGCTACGCCCGGGACCTGACCCAGGCCGCCCGGGACGGCAAGCTGGACCCGGTGATCGGCCGCGACGAAGAGATCCGCCGCACGATCCAGGTCCTGTCGCGCCGCACCAAGAACAACCCGGTCCTCATCGGGGAACCCGGGGTCGGCAAGACCGCCGTGGTCGAGGGCTTGGCCCAGCGCATCATCAACGGCGACGTGCCCGAGGGCTTGAAGGACCGCAAGCTGCTGGCGCTCGACATGGGCTCGCTGATCGCCGGCGCGAAGTACCGCGGCGAGTTCGAGGAGCGGCTGAAGGCGGTGCTGAACGAGGTCACCGCCGCCGAGGGTTCGATCATCCTGTTCATCGACGAGATGCACACGCTGGTGGGCGCCGGGAAGTCGGAGGGGGCGATGGACGCCTCCAACCTGCTGAAGCCCGCCCTGGCTCGCGGCGAGCTGCACTGCGTGGGCGCCACCACGCTGGATGAGTACCGCAAGAACGTCGAGAAGGACGCGGCGCTCGCACGGCGCTTCCAGCCCGTGTTCGTGGACGAGCCCTCGGTCGAGGACACCGTCTCGATCCTGCGCGGCCTGAAGGAGAAGTACGAGGTGCACCACGGCGTGCGGATCTCGGACAGCGCCGTCGTGGCCGCCGCGACGCTCTCGAACCGCTACATCACCGACCGCTTCCTGCCCGACAAGGCCATCGACCTGATGGACGAGGCCGCCAGCCGCGTGCGCATGGCCGTGGACAGCAAGCCCGAGGAACTCGACGAGATCGACCGCCGCGTGGTGCAGCTGAAGATCGAGCGCGAGGCCCTGTCCAAGGAGACCGACGCCGCCTCGAAGGCGCGCCTCGAGAAACTGGAGGAAGAGCTCGACGATCTGGAAGGCCGGTCGGCCGAGATGACCGCGCGTTGGAAGGTCGAGAAGGAAAAGGTCTCGTCGGCCGCCCAGTCGCGCGAGGCCCTGGACCGGCTGAAGGCCGAGCTGTCCGCCGCCCAGCGCGCCGGCGACCTGCAACGCGCCTCCGAGATCGCCTATGGCGAGATTCCGCAGCTCGAAAAGCTACTGGCCGCCGCCGAGGCCGCCGAGGGCCAGGCCGAGCAACTGACGCCCGAGGTGGTGGACGCCGAGCAGATCGCCGCGGTCGTCAGCCGCTGGACCGGGGTGCCGGTCGAGAAGATGCTGGAGGGCGAGCGCGAGAAGCTGTTGCGCATGGAAGACAGCCTGCGCGGTCGGGTGGTTGGGCAGGAGGAGGCGCTCGCCGCCGTCTCCGACGCGGTGCGCCGGTCCCGCGCCGGCCTGCAGGACCCGAACCGGCCGCTGGGCTCGTTCCTGTTCCTCGGCCCCACGGGCGTCGGCAAGACCGAGCTGACCAAGGCGCTGGCCGAGTTCATGTTCGCCGACGAGCACGCGATCACGCGCCTCGACATGAGCGAGTACATGGAGAAGCATTCGGTCAGCCGGATGATCGGCGCGCCTCCCGGCTACGTCGGCTACGACGAGGGCGGCGCCCTGACCGAGAGCGTGCGGCGGCGTCCCTACCAGGTGCTGCTGTTCGACGAGGTCGAGAAGGCCCATCCGGACGTCTTCAACGTGCTGCTCCAGGTTCTCGATGACGGCCGGCTCACGGACGGCCAGGGCCGCACCGTCGACTTCCGCAACACGCTGATCATCATGACCTCGAACCTGGGGTCGGAACACCTGGCCGCGCTGCCGGACGGCGAGGACGTGGACAAGGCCCGGCCGCTGGTCATGGATGTCGTCCGCCACCACTTCCGGCCCGAGTTCCTGAACCGGATCGACGAGATCATCCTGTTCAAGCGCCTGGGGCGCACCGAGATGGACGGCATCGTCCGCATCCAGCTGCAGCGGGTGGAGAAGCTGCTGGCCGATCGCCGGATGGCGCTCTCGCTGGACGACGGCGCCATGCACTGGCTGGGCGACCGCGGCTACGATCCGGTCTACGGGGCCCGGCCGCTGAAGCGGGTGATCCAGAAGGAACTGATCGACCCCATCGCGCGCAAGCTGCTGGCGGGCGACCTGGCCGACGGCTCGGTCATCGACGTCCATGCCGGCGGCGAAGGCTTGGAGATCGGCCGCGCCAGGGTGCATTGAAGTCATCGTTTTCCTCTCCCACTTCGTGGGAAAGGAAGGGCCTACAGCGTCACGACCGCCGAGCGACCGCCGCGGACCACGACCCGCTTCATCAGCGCCACGGTGCCGCCCGACCCGCCCACGGGCCGCGCCACGGTGATCGCGTACCAGGCCCCGTCGGGCAGGCCGCCGAAGGCGAATTGGTCGGCCTCGTCGCAGGTGGTCCGCCGGACGAACGGCCCGGCGTCGCCGGTCGGCGCGGCTGGCGTGCGTGCGCGGACCTCGTCGGCGGGCAGGGCGGCGCGTTCGGTCGAGCCATAGAGGGCGGCCATCCGGCGGCTGGACCAGCGGGTCTCGGGCGTCAGCACGACAGCAGATGCGGCGCAGGTGTAGCGCGTGGCGCCCTGCCGATAGGTCACCCGTCCGGCGATGACATTGCTGCCCGGCCGCTGCGACC